>CAZIXH010000102.1:0-4918 GCA_964543055.1 uncultured bacterium | reverse complement strand
CGGGCCTGGAAGTGGACTGGTTGCCCGTAGGGGACGGGAAGGAGGATGCCCGGGGCGTGCTGGTCGAAAGCCTGGCCGGGGGGGCGGCCGCGGGTGGGCGCTCGCCCGCACCCCCCTTGCCCTGGCTGCCCCCCGACCAGGCCGCCACGCCGGGGGTTTTGTTGTGGGCGCGCGAGCCCGGTGCGTGTGGTGCGGGCTGTTGGGGCCGGGTGGCCCAGCGCAGCCATGCTCTGGAAGCGGCGGGGGGCCGGATTCCCGGCGCTCGGCGAGCCGCTTTGCGAGAGAAAGCGATGCACGAAGGAGTGGAAGTCAACGAGACACTTCAGGCCGAACTCGGTAAACTAGGTTTGCGTCTACAAGGAGGAGGAAACCCATGAAGAAGCTCTTTTGGCTACTGGTCGCTGTGTTGCTGGCATCTACTGCGCTAGCACAGCAAACCCGCTTGCGGGTGTTTGTGGGGGGGCAGCAGCGCCCCGATGTGATGCGAAAAATCTTCGATCTCTATCAGTCGCGCAACCCTGGTGTGCGCGTCGATGTGGAGGTAGGGGGTGCTACCTCCGACCAGCAGCAGCAGTACCTGACCACCGTGCTGGCCTCGCGCGACCCCAGCATCGACGTCATTTTGATTGACGTGATCCGGCCCGCCCAGTACCTGGCCAGCCGCTGGGCCGACACCATCGACAAGTACCTGCCGGCGGCCTCGAGGCAGGCCCTCCTGCGCCAGTACCTGCCAGCTTACTCGCAGGCCAACGTGATCAATGGCCAACTGGTGGCCCTGCCGGGCTTTGCCGATGCCATGTTCCTCTACTACCGGGCCGACCTGCTGGAGAAGTACGGCTTCAAGCCCCCCACCACCTGGGACGAGGCCATCCAGCAAGCCCAGACCATTTTGCAGCGTGAGGGCAACCCCAACCTGAACGGTATTGGCTACATTGGCGCGCCTGCTGAGGGGACCGTATGCACCTTCCTGCTGCCCATCTGGGCTGCCGGGGGCGATGTGACCAACGCCCAGGGCCAGTTTAGCCTCACCGTCGAGCAGGCTCAGCGGGCCTTGCAGTTCTGGGTCAACCTGATGGACCAAAAGGTCTCGCCGCCCAACATGGCCGAAAAGCCGCAGGACACCATCCGCAGCGAGATGCAGGCCGGACGCTGGGTGTTTGGCACCATGTTTGCCTACGCCTGGAACAGATTCCAGAACGACGCCGACAGCCAGGTCAAGGGCAAGATTGGCGTAGTGCCCCTGCCCGCCTTTGCCGGGGGCCGCCAGGCCAGTTGCCTGGGGGGCTGGCAGTGGACGGTCTCGGACTTTAGCCGGAACAAGGCCCAGGCCCACCGTCTGGTGCGTTTCCTCTCGAGCCCCGAGGTCTCCAAGATTCTGGCCATTGAAGCCTCCAACCTGCCGGTCTTCCCAGCACTTTACCGCGACCCCGACATCCTGCGGGTCAACCCCTGGTTCGGCCAGGCCCTGCCGGTGGTACAGGCCGCCAGGGCCCGTCCGCAGCACCCGCGCTACGCCGAGATTTCCGAGGCCATCCGCGTAACCACCAATCAGGTGCTGGCCCGGCAAAAAACCCCGGAGCAGGGCGCCCGCGAGATTGTGACCCGCTTGCAAGCCATCTACGGCGGTAGGTAAAGGTTTTGCCCAGCTTCCCACGGGAAGCCACCTTTTGCGGCTCAGGCCCTTGATGTTGGCTTCCCGTGGACTTTTCCAAACCCAAAAACCAAGGAAGTGACCTATGACCCAGCCCCAGTCCAGAATCCGCCGTAGCTTTGGCGACCTGAGCGAGCGTGCCCTGGCCTTCTGGCTGCTGGTTCCGGCAGCCCTGCTCCTGGGCCTGGTGGCGCTCTATCCGGTGGGGCGGCTTCTATACACCAGTCTTTTTCGCCGTCGCCTGACCGACGAGACCGGCAACAGCCCGGTTTTTGTGGGCTTCCAGAACTTTGTGCAAGCCTTCTCGGACGAGCGCTTCTGGACCGCCCTCTGGAACACCTTGCTGATTGTGCTGGTCACGGTGCCGGGCGCACTGGTGGTGGGGCTTTTGCTGGCCTTGCTGGCCAACCTGCCCTTTCGCGTCAAATGGCCCATACGACTGGGCTTGCTGCTGCCCTGGGCGCTGCCACTGGTGTTTGCAGGGCTCATTTTCAGGTGGTTTTTTGACAGTCAGTATGGCGTTATCAACGATGTGATTGTGCGCCTGGGCGGCGAGCGCCTGCTCTGGGTGACCACGCCCGAGCTTCTTTTCTGGGCCATTTGTCTGAGCATCATCTGGAAAAGCAGTTCCTTTGTGGCGCTTATCTTGCTGGCGGGCTTGCAGGTGATTCCCAAGGAACTCTACGAGTCGGCGGCGGTGGACGGCGCCAACCGTTGGCAGAGCTTCTGGCGAATCACCCTGCCGCTCTTGATACCGGCCATCCTGGTAGCGGCCATCTTCCGCACCATCACCGCTTTTCAGACCTTCGATATCCCCTTTGCTATGCAAAACGGCGGTAGCTCCTTCGAGACCCTGGCCATGTACGTGCGTACCATGAGTATCGAAAACCTGAACTTTGGCTACGGTTCGGCTTTAGCGGTGCTGATGTTTTTGATCAGCTTCGTGGTCACGCTAGTTTATCTGCGTTATGTGAGGGGGGCCGATGACTAGCCAACTGCCTGAAGCAAAAGGCCTGGTGCAAGCAAAACGGCATCTGGTTCAGGGTATCTCGCCTGCTGGAGGGCTGTATGAAATGGGATAATCCTCGGATATGGCTCTGGGTAGCGGCGGGCATCGTGGTGATCAACGGCTTCTTCCCGGCGGTGTGGATTCTGCTCACTTCGTTCAAAACCGAGAGTGAGCTGACCCGTATCCCCATCACCTGGCTGCCGGACAATCCGACCTTGCAAAATTACGTCCAGGTCTTTACCAACGCCCCCATCATGCGCTACTTCCTCAATAGCCTGATTGTGGCGGGGGGAGCTACGCTCTTGTGCGTGTTGGTATCGGCGCTGGCGGCCTATGCCCTGGCGCGGTTGCGGATTCCCAACAAGACCCTGATTTTTTCCCTGCTGGTGGGGGTCTCGATGTTCCCCACGGTCACCTTGCTGCTGCCTTTGTTCGAGATGGTGCTGGCCCTGGGGCTGCGCAACAACTACATCGCCCTGATTCTGCCTCATGCGGCCCTCTCGATTCCGGTGGCCACGCTGGTGCTGGTGAGCTTTTTTCAGGGCATCCCCAAAGATCTGGAATCGGCGGCCATGGTGGACGGCTGCTCCCGCCTGGGGGCGCTGTGGCGCATTGTGGTGCCGCTATCGGCACCGGGGGTGTTTACAGCCAGCATTCTGGCGTTTGTGAACAGCTGGGACGAGTTTCTCCTGGCCCTGACCCTGATGCCCTCGCAGGCCATGCGTACCCTGCCGGTGGGCATTCAGTTTTTGCAAGGCGAGTACAGCTTTCCCTGGCCGCTCATCTCGGCAGCGCTGGTGATTGCCCTGGTGCCGGTGGCGCTGGTGATTGCCATCTTCCAGGAGCGGGTGGTGGGCGGTTTGACGCAGGGAGGGGTGAAGGGATAGGGATTTGGGGTCTATGGAAGATGGTCTATAGTCCATAGTCAATAGCTAATAGCTACTCAGAACGGTGACGAGAATGGCACAAAAACCCAGTCAAACGTGTCTTTCCGAGCGCAGCGAGGAATCTGATGCGCTACCATCCCCAACATCCACCAGCCTTGCGCCGTACCAGATTCCTCGTCGGCTAACGCCTCCTCGGAATGACAGCTGTATTTGTTGTTGGATTCGACGATCCTTGTGCTGTTGACGCAGCCGTTCTCAGTAATAGCCAGAAAGGGCGCTTCTACAGACTTTTTGTCATCTGCTTATGTTACGAATCGGTTTAGTTCCCATCGTGCGGCCCCTTTTTCGAGGGTCGCGGTTTGGCCTCGAGCACACCTCCAAGGAAGCCCTGGAAGCCCTGGGCCGCGAGTTGGGCTTTGAACTGGCTTATGTGTCGGAGCCGGTGGCCGATGCTGCCCAGGCCGAGGCGGCGGCCCGTGCGGCGCAGGCTGCTGGGCTGGACTTGCTCCTGGTGCAGCACGTGACTTTTGCTACCGGCGACGCTTTCTTGCCCTTGCTCGAGCTGCCTATTCCGGTAGGGCTCTGGGCATTGCCCGAGGTGTGGGAAACCGGGCCCTTGCCGCAGAACGCCATCTGCGGGCTCAACCTGGGGGTTTCGCTGGCCCAGAAACCGACCAAGTGGTTTTACGGGGCGGTGGAGGATGCCTGGTTCCAGGCCCGCCTGAAGCTCACCCTGAAGGCCCTGCGCGGCGCTAAGGTGCTGCGCGAGGGGCGGGTGCTTGCCCTGGGCGGGCATGCGCCGGGGTTTTTTGCCTTTGCAGCCCTGCCGGAGACGGGCCTGACGGTAGAGAAGGCCAACCTCGAGGAGCTCTGGGAGGCCCTGGCCGCCGTGCCGGAAGCGAAGATTGCGGAGCGGGCGGCAGCCTTCCGCGAGCTTTCCGAGTACCCGGTAGAGGCCCTCGGCGAGCTGTTTCGCCTCGAGCTGGCCCTGGAGAAGCTGGCCCAGCCCTACGACGGGGTGGCCCTGCGGGAGTGGCCGGAAATTCCCGACAAAGTGGGGGTAATGGCCTACGCGGCCATGGCCCGACTGGCCGACCGGGGCTATACCCTGGCCCCCGAGGGCGATGTGATGGGCCTGGCCGGTCTGCTGGCCTTGCAGGCCATCTCGGGCCAGCCAGCTATTTTGCTGGACATCTCGCACTTTTCGCCCAAAGGGGTGATGCTCTGGCATGGTGGCGAGGCCCCCCAGGCCTGGGCCGGGGGCCCCACCCGGCTGGTGCCGCACTTCAACCGCAACCTGCCGGCGGTGCGCGATATGCCCTTGCGAGCGGGGCCCATCACCGGTCTGCGCCTGCTGCCGGGGCGCAAAGC
>CAZIXH010000101.1:0-2887 GCA_964543055.1 uncultured bacterium | reverse complement strand
CCGACCACCGCGATCTGCACTGGGGCGGTCGTCGGACGGGTCGGATGGGTAGAAGGGAAAGCGCGGGCGCATCTCGGGCCGGGATTGCAGTCTGAGGTGCAGGTACAGGTCGCCCCCGGCCCGGCCCTTTCCGGCCAGGCGAATTTTCTGGCCCTCCCGCACCCCCGGCGGAATCCGCACAGTAACACGCTCGGGGCCAATGGAGATGGTTTTTTCGCCACCCCGGTAGGCTTCCTCCAGGGCCAGGGGGAGTTCGGCTTCCAGATCGCCTGCTACCCGGCGCGGGCCCTGGCCTGGCACCGTCTCGAATAAGTCGCCAAACCCCCCGAAACCACCCCGACCCCCCAGGTTGCCAAAGAGTTGTTGGAAGAAGTCTGAGAAATCGCCCACATTGCCGCTAAAACCACCGAATCCACCCTGCCCCGACGGGGGGCCTTGCCAGTGTCCGCTTCCGGCTGCCGAGCCGTAGGTATCGTAGAACTTGCGCTTTTCCGGGTCGGACAAAACCGTGTAGGCTTCGTTGATTTCTTTGAACTTGTCCTCGGCCCCCGGCTCTTTGCTAACGTCGGGGTGGTACTTGCGGGCCAGCTTCTTGAACGCCTTCTTGATTTCGTCCTCAGAGGCGTTTTTAGAGACCCCGAGAATTTTGTAATAATCCTTGTAGGCCATAGCTAGCTGAGAGCCGAGCCCAGAGGGCAGAGGGTCTTAGTTCTTCTCGCTCTCTGCACTCTGCTCGCTGCCCTCTGCCTCCTTTACACCATTTCCTACAACCACCCGCGCGGGCCGCACCAGCAGGTCGCCATACCTGAAGCCTTGCTGGTACACGTGCATCACCTTGCCGTCCTCGCCTTCAACTGCACCGATGGCCTCGTGATAGCGCGGGTCAAACTCGGCTCCCACCCCCGGCACGCTCTCCACCCCTAGGCTTTTCAGGTTGCGGGTAAAGTTTTCCAGAACGGTCTTGACACCGGGGATCAGGTCTTCGGGCTTAACGCTGGCAAAGCCCAGGGCCCGCTCGAGGTCGTCCAGCGTGCCGAGTAGCGAGCGCACGGCGTCGAATTTGCCATTGCGCTGGGCAGCTTCCAGCTCGTGGGCCATGCGCTTCTTGTAGTTTTCGAAGTCGGCATAGAGGCGCAGAAACTTGTTTTTGGAAGCCTCGAGCTCAGCTTTCAAGAACTCCACCTCGCCCCTGAGCTGATCCAGCTCGGAGGGTTCCGCCGGTGTTTGATCCACAGCGGCTTCAGTCATGTTTTTTTCGTTTTCCATCTTCAAACCTCGGCCAAACCGGAGGAAACCCAGGGTAGGAAATGTTGCCATTCCCTACCCTACCTCCAAATCCTTAGTCGGCTGGTTTATAGTCCGCGTCAATCACATCATCGGGTTTCTGGGCATTGTTTTGGCTAGCACCTGCGCTCGAGGCCGCTCCCTGCTCGTAGGCCTGCAAGGCCGCCAGCAACTCCTCGGTGGCGCTGCGCAAATCGGCATCGGAACTATCGGTGTCCACCAGGGTCTTGGCCTTGCCCACCGCAGCTTCCAGCCGGCTCTTGGCTTCCGGAGTGCTTTCCTTTTCGGTCATTACCCGCTCGGCCTGGATACGGGCGGTATCGAGGTTGTTCTTGAGGTCGGCGTGTTCCTTGCGCTTGCGGTCGGCTTCGGCGTTGGCCTCGGCTTCCTTCACCATACGGTCAATTTCCTGCTCGGAGAGGGTGGTGGTGTTCTGGATGGTGATGGAGGCTTCCTTGCCGGTGGACTTCTCTTTAGCAGTGGCGTGCAGGATGCCGTTGGCGTCAATATCGAAGGTGACTTCGATCTGAGGCGTCCCCGCAGGCATGGGCGGGATGCCATCCAGGCGGAAGCGGCCCAGGCTCTTGTTATCGGCGGCCATGGGGCGCTCTCCCTGTAGCACGTGAATCTCTACCGAGGGCTGGTTGTGTTCGGCGGTGGTGAAGATCTCCGACTTGCGGGTCGGTACGGTGGTGTTGCGCGGAATCAAGACCGTGCAAACCCCACCTTTGGTCTCCACCCCCAGCGAGAGCGGGGTTACGTCGAGCAGCACCACGTCTTCCACATGCCCGGTCAGCACCCCGGCCTGCACGGCAGCCCCCAGGGCCACCACCTCGTCGGGGTTCACGCTGCGGTTGGGCTCCTTGCCCAGCATCTCCTTCACGATCTGCTGCACCGCCGGGACGCGGGTCGAGCCCCCCACCAGAAGCACCTCGTCAATCTGGCTGGCGTTCAAACCCGCATCGCGCAGGGCCTGCTCGACCGGGCCGCGAATCTTCTTGAGGAGGGGCTGAATGAGCTCCTCGAGCTTGGCCCGGGTGAGCTTACGCTCCAGGTGTAAGGGGGTTTTGGAAACCGGATCCAGGCCGATGAAGGGCAGGCTGATGGTGGTCTCGGTGACCGCCGAAAGCTCAATTTTGGCCTTCTCGGCAGCCTCAATCAGGCGTTGCAAAGCCTGCCGGTCGGCTTTCAGGTCTACACCGCCAGACTCTTTCTTGAACTCCTCGGCCAACCAGTTCACAATGGCGTGATCGAAGTCGGAGCCGCCCAGGTGGGTGTCACCGGCGGTGGACTTCACCTCGAAGACGCCCTCGCCAATCTCGAGCACCGTCACGTCGAAGGTGCCCCCGCCCAGGTCAAAGACCAGCACGGTTTCGTGGCCCTTCTTGTCCAGGCCATAAGCCAGCGCGGCGGCAGTGGGCTCGTTGACGATGCGTAAGACCTCGAGGCCCGCAATTTTCCCCGCGTTGGCCGTAGCTTCGCGCTGGGAGTTGTTGAAGTAGGCCGGTACGGTAATCACGGCCTTGGTAATCTTCTCACCCAGCTTCTTGCTGGCATCGTCTACCAGCTTGCGCAGCACCATGGCCGAGATTTCCTCAGGGGT
>CAZIXH010000100.1:0-6791 GCA_964543055.1 uncultured bacterium | reverse complement strand
AATCTCGTTGCGCTTCTTCTCGCCCCCGGAAAAGCCATCGTTGAGGTAGCGGGTCAGAATGCTCTCGTCCCACTCGAGGGTCTGCAAGGCTTTTTGCAGTTTGCCGTAGAACTCCATCATGTCCACTTCGCCGCCCTTTTTGGCTTGCAGGGCCAGGCGCAGGAAGTTGGCGTTGGACACCCCCGGCACCTCCACGGGGTACTGGAAAGCCAGGAACAATCCCTTGCGGGCCCGCTCGTCGGCTTCCATCTCGAGGATGCTTTCCCCGTCCATCAGGATGTCGCCCTTGGTGATCTCGTAGCTGGGGTCACCGGCGATGATCTTCCCCAGGGTGCTCTTGCCCGCCCCGTTGGGCCCCATGATGGCATGTACCTGGCCCTTGGGCACAATCAGGTTGACTCCGTTCAGAATGGTCTCGCCATCCACGATTTTGGCGTGCAGGTTGCGGATTTCCAGTTGATTGACCATGCTTTTCCCCTTTGGTAGTGGTTGTACCGGACTCTTACTGCGAATCACTCGCAATAAGAGTATAGGTTCTGCTCAATAGAATGTATAGTAGTTTAGTCGGGATTCTTCAGACCCGGCTCACAATCCAGCAAAAATCAGCCAAAGCGCCGTTGCAAACCTGCCGACTGCACGATGTTGGCGGCAATTTCTTCGATGGAGACGCTGGTGGTGTCGAAGTAACGAACCCCCAGCCGCCTGAACAGCTGCTCGGCCCGGCGCACCTCGTACTCGCACTGTTCCAGCGAAGCGTAGCGACTGCCCGGCTTCCGCTGGGTGCGAATCTGGTGCAGCCGGGTAGGATGAATGGTCAGGCCAAAGATTTTGTCTTTGTGGGCCCTGATGGGTTCAGGCAGGGTCTCCCGCTCGAAGTCGTCCTCGGCCAGGGGGTAGTTGGAGGCCCGCAGGCCGTACTGCATGCCCAGGAAGAGACAGGTCGGGGTCTTGCCGGCCCGGCTGACCCCTACCAGAATCACGTCGGCCATCTGGTAGTAGCGCTCGCCCAGGCCATCGTCGGTGGCCAGAGCGAAGTCCACTGCATCAATGCGGGTGAAGTAGGTGTTGTCGCTGATACTGTGAAGCCGCCCTACCCGGCCTGTAGGGGGCTGACCCAGTTCGCGCTCCAGCTCCCCCAGGTAGCTACGAAACAGGTCAAAGTGCAGGGCCGGGGCGGTTTTGAGCTGGTCATTGAGCACTGGATTGGCCAGGGTCGAAAACACGATGGGCCGCAGCCGATCGCGCTCGTAAATCGAGTTTATTTCGTACACAAGGCCATAAACTTCCTCCTCGGTGTTGGTGAAGGGCCGCGTTACGTACCGAAACTGCACGGCCTCAAACTGAGCCAGAAGACTCCGTGCAACCGACTCTGCGGTCAGGCCCGTATGGTCTGAGACAATAAAAACCGTTCGCTCCATAGCGTCCTCTGTCATAACAGTGTAGTTTATGTGTGTAGCTCCAATTACACAGGGCTCCAGGCTATAGCTACACCAAACCTGACCTCTCCTTTTTACTGCTCCCCCAAACTACCATCAACTGCAGCGAGGTGCGGCTATGACCTATATTCGCTGGTTCGAGACGCTGGGCATGAAAGACCTGGAAGTCGTAGGGGGCAAGAACGCCTCCATCGGCGAGATGATCAGCAATCTCTCCCAGGCCGGGGTGCGGGTTCCGGGGGGGTTTGCCACCACGGCAGCGGCCTTCCGCGAGTTCTTGCAGCATAACCACCTGGTCGAGCGCATCAACACCGCCCTGCGCAAGCTAGACACCAACGATGTGGACGAGCTAGCCCGCGTAGGGGCTGAAATTCGAAGCTGGGTCGAGAGCGCCGAGCTACCCAAGGCGCTAGAGGTAGCCATTGTGGATGCCTACATTCGCCTCGAGTCCGCCTCCCAGGGCGGGCTTTCTGTTGCCGTGCGCTCCAGCGCCACCGCCGAAGACCTGCCCGAGGCCAGCTTTGCGGGGCAACAAGAAACCTTCCTGAACGTAAAGGGCATCGAAAGTGTGCTTTTGCACATCAAAAGGGTCTTTGCCTCGCTCTACAACGACCGGGCCATTGCCTACCGCGTCCACCACGGGTTTGCCCACGAGGAGGTGGCCCTCTCGGCAGGGGTTCAGCGCATGGTGCGAAGCGACCTGGGGGCCAGTGGGGTGGCCTTCACACTGGATACCGAATCGGGCTTTCGCGATGCGATCTTCATCACCTCGAGCTATGGGCTGGGCGAGTTGCTGGTGCAGGGCGCCGTGAACCCGGACGAGTTTTACGTTTACAAAAAAGGGCTGGCCGAGGGGCGCAACACCATTTTGCAGCGCACCCTGGGCAGCAAACTCCAGAAAATGACCTATGCCGGCGAGGGTCAGGGCGTTCAGGCCATCGAGACCACGGCTGCCGAACGCGCCAGCTTTTCCATTTCCGATGCGGATGTGCTCGAGCTGGCCAAACAGGCTTTGCTGATTGAACAGCACTACGGTAGACCCATGGACATCGAGTGGGCTAAAGATGGCCTGGATGGGCAAATTTACATCTTGCAGGCCCGCCCCGAGACCGTGCAGAGCCGGGTGAACCGGGTTATTGAACGTTTTGAGATGAAGGAACGGGGTACGGTTCTGGTCACAGGCCGGGCGGTTGGTCAGCGGATTGGGGCCGGCCCGGTGCGGGTCATTCAGCACCCCCGTGAGATGAACCGGGTGCAGGAGGGCGATGTGCTGGTCGCCGACATGACCGACCCCGACTGGGAACCGGTGATGAAAAAGGCCGCAGCCATCGTGACCAACCGGGGCGGGCGCACCTGCCACGCGGCCATTGTGGCCCGGGAGCTGGGCATTCCGGCGGTGGTGGGGGCCGCCGGGGCTACCGAGGTTCTCCAGGATGGGCAGACCGTCACGGTCTCCTGCGCCGAGGGGGACGTGGGCCGGGTTTACGCGGGAAGCCCGCGCTTTGAAATGCAGCGCATCGAGCTCGACAAGATGCCCCCCATCCCCACCAAAATCATGATTAACGTGGCCTCGCCCGAGCGGGCTTTCAGCTTTGCCAACCTGCCCAACACGGGGGTGGGTCTGGCCAGGCTCGAGTTCATCATCAACAACACCATCGGCATCCACCCCAAAGCGCTTTTAGAGTTCGACCGGCTTCCGGAGGATCTGAAAACCGAGATTGCCCGCCGAACCGCAGGCTACGAAAGCCCGGTGGCCTTCTACCGCGAAAAGCTCGCCGAGGGAATCAGCATGATTGCCGCAGCCTTTGCACCCCACCCGGTGATCGTGCGGCTCTCGGACTTCAAGTCCAACGAGTACGCCCACCTGCTGGGCGGCACCCGCTACGAGCCCAAGGAGGAAAACCCCATGATCGGCTTCCGGGGGGCTTCGCGCTACCGCTCGCCCGAGTTCGCCGAGGCCTTTGCCCTGGAGTGCTCCGCCATCCGCGAGGTGCGCGAGGTCAAGGGCCTTCAGAACGTGTGGGTCATGGTGCCTTTCGTGCGCACCGTCAAGGAGGCCCAGGCAGTGCTGGAAATCCTCCAGAACAACGGCCTCGAGCGGGGCAAGGACGGGCTCAAAATTGTCATGATGTGTGAAGTGCCGTCGAACGCCATTCTGGCTGAACAGTTCCTGGAGCTCTTCGACGGCTTCTCGATTGGCTCCAACGACCTCACCCAGCTTACCCTGGCCCTAGACCGCGACTCGGGGCTGGTGGCTGACCTCTTCAACGAGCAGGACGAGGCCGTCAAGTTTCTGCTCTCGCAGGCCATCCAGACCGCCAAGCGCATGGACAAGTACATCGGCATCTGCGGGCAGGGCCCCTCCGACCACCCCGAGCTGGCCCTCTGGCTGGTGCAGCAGGGCATCGAGAGCATCTCGCTCAACCCGGACAGCGTGCTCGAGACCTGGCTTTTCCTGGCCGAGAAGCAGAAAGAAATAGCGTAGAAACCATCGTACTGCTCCAACCCCTCAAAACCCGCCTTTAGCCTCGATGAAGGCCAGGGTTTCGTCCAGATATGGCGTAAAGTCGGCGCAGCCAACGCGCGTGACCACGATTGCTCCGCAGGCATTGCCCATGCGAGCGCTCTTGTACCAGTCCCAACCCTGCAAACACCCATAGATAAAGCCTGCGTCAAAGGCATCGCCCGCGCCCAGCACGCTAAGCACTTTCACCGGGAAACCTGGAGCACTCACGGTACTGCCGTCTGGGAGGTACACATTGGCGCCTTTGGCCCCCCGCTTGACCACCAACGCCTTCACTCCCTTGTCCAATAAAGCCCGGATATTAGCCTCCACATCTCCCCGGATTTCCGGTGCAGTGATCTGCGAGTGGCGAATGGTAATGTCCTCGGGGCGGCGCAGCATGGCCGCGTTGATTTCTTCCTCGGTGCCGATAGCCACGTCAACCAGCGGTAGCAGAGCCCGGATTTGGAGACCGTAAGCGCGGGGGTCGTGCCAACCATCGGCGCGGAAATCGAGGTCGAGAAAGACGGTAGCCCCTGTGGCCTTGGCCTGTTCAGCCGCAAAGAAGGTGGCGCTGCGGCTGGGTTCCTTGGCCAGGGCTACGCCCGATAGCTGAACCGCTCTGGCTTCAGCGATGGGTGTGTTCAGCACATCGTCAATGGAAAGCTGGATATCGGCAGCGTTGTCGCGGTAGAAGGTGATGGGGAACTTGTCCGGGGGCTCAATGCCCAGCACTACCGCACTGCTGCGGGTTCCCGGTTTTTGCGGGATAAAGCGGGTCTCGACCTTCTCGCGTTTGAGTCGCTCGAGGATAAACTCACCGATTTTGTCCACCCCCACCGCCGTCAGCAACGCCGTTTTGAGCCCTAGACGGCTGGCCCCCACCGCAATATTTAACGGACTTCCCCCAATATAGGCCCCAAAAGAGGTGATCTCGGGAAAGGCTGCTCCAATGTCGTTGGAATAAAGGTCTATCGAGGAACGACCTATGGTGATGAGGTCGTAATGGCGGATGGCTAGCGGTAGATCGCTGGTCGCTTTTTGAGTTTTCCGCACTTTTGGCGTGGTCTTGGCCATTACAACCTCGTTATGCTTGGCAGATACTCCCGATGCCAGGCCCTCCCACACAGCTCCCCCTACCTGGTAAAGCCTTCAGCTTGGTGATGGTCCAGCCGTCGTAGCCTTCGCTCTACACCCCCATTCTTTCTAAAAACCACCTCCGGTGGAAGTTCACTCCGGCTTGGCCTCACGTCCCATTAAACGTGACAGCTCTTGCATTGGGTCGGCCCCCTCATAGACCACCCGGTACACGGCCTCAGTGATGGGCAGGTCGGCCCCGGTTTCCTGGTCCCAGGCATGCAGCGCCCGGGCCGTGTAGATGCCCTCGACCACATTTTTTTGCGCTTGCAGCCGGGCCAGGGCCTCCCCTTTGACGATGCGTTCCCCTGCGCTGCGGTTGCGCGAGAGGGGGCTACTGGCAGTCGCAATCAGGTCACCCAGGCCCGACAAACCCATGAAAGTGGCCTCACTGGCCCCCTGGGCCACCCCGAACTTGATGATTTCGCGCAAGCCGCGGGTAATGAGGGCAGCCTTGGCATTATCGCCCAGCTTCAAGCCATCCACCATGCCCGCAGCCAGGGCAATTACGTTCTTGAGGGCCCCCCCCAGTTCTACCCCCACTACATCCAGGGAGGTATAAACCCGAAAGCTGGTTCCGGAGAATACCTGCTGCACCTCTAAGGCCAGCTCAGGGTCGCGGGAGGCCACCACGGCTGCGGCGGGCAGGAAGCGGGCGATTTCATCGGCCAGATTGGGCCCCGAGAGCACCGCAATCTGGCCCACCCCCGTAACTTCTTCAATAACCTGGCTCATGCGCAGGAGGTGATGATCGGTAAACTGCAGGCCCTTGGTAACCGAAACATACGCCGCGGCCCTGGGCCGCAAAGCCAGCGTTTCCCGAAAAGCCTCGGAGGTGACGGCCACCACTGCAAAGCGGGCTTGTTGCAAGGCCTCCTCGGCATCGGCGGTGGGATGGAGGCTTTCGGGGAAGAGCGCTCCCGGCAGGTATTCGCGGTTTTGCCGTTCTTCTTGCATGGCCTGGGCGTGCTGGGGTCGCCTTGCCCACAGATACACCGGCACCCCTTTGGAGGAAGCCAGCAGGGCCAGCGCCGTACCCCACGCCCCCGCCCCGATTACCGCGATGGGCTCGAGGGAACCTTCCCCGGTTTTGGACGGCTCGAGCTTTGGAAGGATTACCGAGCTGGGCATAACACAGACCCTACTACTCTATCGCACCCCTGCTCGCTACCCCTGGGGTTCTTCGCCTACAGGCCCTGGTTCCCCCTTCGCGCAACCCCAACTTGGCCCAAAACAGTCCTCAAGGGCGCATCAACACCAGAATCGAGAAAGCTTCGTACCAGGCGCCAATTAGCAGGAAAAAAGCCCCCAAATAGACCATCCGGCCCAGCGCCCGCAGGCCGGCCCGGTAGCCTTCGGCCCGAAGGGTTTTGAGCATCAAGACCATGCCCCCAAAGGTTGCCAGGATGTAAGCCTGCAACTCCACCACAATGGTAGGGAGGTGCAGCAGGTAGTTGGCCAGGGGCAGGGCCACCGGGCTCAGGGCGAACCCCAGGATGAAGTACCGCGTAGCATTGATCAGCAGGGCCGGAATGCCCAGGAAAAGCCCCGGCACGGCCGTGGTCAGGACGAGGCCGTTGGTAAAGTTCCAGTAGAAAATCACAATGGCCAGACCCAGCACCCCCCCGCCCAGAGCGCCGCCGATGCCAATCTGCTCGAGGGCACCCCCCACCATCTCCTGCATGAGCTTGACCAGCTGGGGGTTGGCATAGGCC
>CAZIXH010000099.1:0-2780 GCA_964543055.1 uncultured bacterium | reverse complement strand
TGTGACGAGTCGCGGGTTTTCTCGTCCATCTTTACGGCGCCTCTCGGGCACTTTACCACCCCCGCGGGGCTTATGCCATAGCTGATCTGATGCCAACGCTGGGCGTGAGCGGAGCTAAACGCGCCCCTCACTCGCCGCGCCTGGTGGGGCGTCCGTGGGACTTGTATACCGCTTTTGGGCCACCTCTGAGCAGATTTGATATGAGGCGTTGTGCCCCTGGCACTTTACCGCTAAAATAACCCAGCGTGCCGGTGTAGCTCAGCGGTAGAGCACTCGATTCGTAATCGAGCGGTCGTCGGTTCAAATCCGACCACCGGCTCCAATTCCCAACACAACAACCAGCACTGACTAGCCTAACGATTGCTTGATCCAGGACGCCACATCAGTCAGGCGGTGCATTTCCGGCAGATGGTCGGCCTCAGAACCACAAACCACAAGGGGCACGGGGTTAAGGGTGTGCTGGGTATGCCAGGGTTCTTCTGCATTGCCGTGGTCGGCAGTGAGGATTAGTGTGACTCCAGAGCTTGCGTTCAGAAAGCCATACAGGAACCGATCCAGCTCTATAAAGCGCTCCTCGAGCTTGTCCGGCAAACGGTGGGCCGAATAATCCAGCGCCCAGTTTTCCAGGATGGTGAGGTGGTGCGCCTGGGCAAGCTGGGCAAAGCGCTGGGCAGCGGCTTCGGGTTCGGGCCAGAAAGCAGGTAAAAGTGCTTGGGGATGATCAATGGGAAGCAGCTCTAACCCGGCCACTTTGGCGGCAAAGCCGAAGGCCGAAAGCAGATTGCGGCGGCTGTCCATCACCCGCTCCAGGTATTCCCGCCGGTAGCCGTTGGCGTGCAAAACCCGGAAGCCCTGCCGGGCAGCCCAGACCTGGATGCTTTCCTGCTGCAACAACACTTGCAGCTTGCTGAGGGGATGCGGCCCCTGGTGGTGGCCCAGCCACCGGGCCGCATTGAGCCCGGTTAGCAAAGCGGTCTGGCCGGTACCCGACTGGGGCAAACCCTCCACCTCAAGCCTGGCATCCAGAACGCGATAAGCCAGATGGGGCTGGTTGAAGGGCTGCTGGCTGAATCCACCGCTCAAGGTGCGAAGGGTGGGCAAATCCAGGCGCTGAAGTGGACTTCGGGGGTCGTCCGTGAGCCCTAACCCATCCACAAATAGGAAAGCCAGCACCAGGGCATTGTGCGCTCTTGGCAGGGAAAGGTCAAACCCGTAGGTAGGGGGCCAAAAGCTGAAGGCCCAAGGCCGAAAGCTAAAAGCAATGCTTACCGTGCGTAGGCATTATGCCTTGCCCCCTATCTCGCTCTGAAACCAACATGCGACCTGGAACACAGCCGACCCCGCCTCGAAGATCGCATGATGGTAAGCGAAAGGAGCCATGCTATGCCGATACGTTCAGCCAACGCGGTCTGGAAAGGTACCCTGAAGGAAGGTCAAGGCCATCTGAAGCTGGAAAGCGGGGTATACGAAGGGCCCTACACCTGGGCCTCGAGGTTCGCCGATGCCCCGGGCACCAACCCCGAGGAACTGGTTGGTGCAGCCCATGCGGGCTGTTACGCCATGTTTCTTTCGGCTTTGCTCACCAACAACAACACCCCACCCGAAGAACTGAACGCCACAGCCAGGGTACACCTGGGCGACGGCCCCACCATCACCAAGATCGAGCTGCATTTGGTAGCCAAAGTGCCCGGTATTGACGCGAACAAATTTCAGGAGCTGGCCCAGGAAGCCAAGGCCAGGTGTCCCATTTCCAAAGCCCTGGCCGCAGTCCCCGAAATTACCCTCGAGGCCCGCCTGGTCTGAGTACCACTCAAACCGCAGTACACCTCCCGAGGAACTGGTGCTTAAGGATTTAATATACTTGAACATCTATAGCGCCATAGCCCGCCGTATTGTTGAATAGAGGTGTGGAGCCAGACATTGCCCTGATGTCGCGCCTCACCCAGGGGGATGAGCGTGCCTTGGAAGAGCTATACCGTCGCCATAGCCCCTCGCTGTACGCGCTTCTCCTGCGGATGCTCCAGAGCCGTGAGGAGGCCGAAGAGATCTTGCAAGACAGTTTTGTTCAGCTTTACCGGGAGGCCGCCCGCTACCAGCCCGAGCGTGGGGGCGTGACCGCGTTTTTGTTCACCATTGGCCGGAATTTTGCCCTGTCGCGCTTGCGTAGCCGCAAGGCCAGGCCCCAGAAACTCGAGGATCACGACCTGCACAGCCCCGACCAGGAGTTGGGGCTGTGGCGGGAGGACGATCCCACCGACCGGATTCTGGTCAGCCGGGCGCTGCACAGGTTGGAACCCACCGACCGCAGGCTGCTCGAGGAGGCTTTTTTCGATGGCTACAGCCACAGTGAGCTGGCCGAGCGCCACCACCTCCCCCTGGGTACGGTCAAGACCCGGCTGCGCCGGGCTCTGCTCAAGCTACGGGAGTACCTGGGTGGGCCGCAGGTTTCGGAGGAAGCATGAAAGACCTCCACGAGCTGCTGCCCGATTATGCCCTGGGGCTACTAGAGGGCGAGGAGAAAGACCAGCTCGAGCAAGCCCTGCAATCCTCTCCCGAACTGCGCCGGGAGCTTACTGAACTTAGAGAGGTACTGCACCGGCTTCCCGAGAGCTTGCCGCCGGTGGCTCCGCCCCCGCGCGTATGGGAACAGATTCGGCGTAGAACCTTTCCAAAGCGGAATTTCCTCTCCTGGGCGGCTGCACTGCTGGTGCTCTTGGGGCTGGGTGTGGGGGGCTGGGGCGTGGGCCTGTACCGGCAGTACCAGGCGCTCGCTCAGGAAC
>CAZIXH010000098.1:0-3120 GCA_964543055.1 uncultured bacterium | reverse complement strand
TGAGCTGATCATCTACCCAGATATAGGTAGCTGTCAGGAGGGTTTCTGCGTCAAGATAGTAGAGGGGGTGCTCGCGATCTGAGTGCATAGCACCCCCTCTTTTTTCACATCTCGAAGTCCAGATCAAGTAGCACACGAAGGGATTTGAAACTCCGACCCTCTGTTCCCACTCCACAACCTTTCCACACCTGGGCACATACCCCACTTTTTTCTGGCTTAGCGGTTATCCTGATGGGCGTGGAAGTTCTGGCACTGGTCTATCGCAACCTGCGGGCGCGGCCCATTCGCAGCATTCTGACTTTGCTGGGAATTGTGGTCTCGACGGCCTCGATGGTGCTTTTCTTGTCGTTTGGAGAGGGGCTGCGCAAGGCCCTGGGGGCAGAGTTATCCAACGTGGGACCGGCTATTCTGGTGCTCCCCGAAGGCGTGGAGGCCATCAGCCCCGGCTACCCCGAGCTGCGCCCGGATACCTTACGGCAGATTCAGGCTGTAGCGGCAGAACTCGGCATTACCCAGGTGATTCCCACGGCCACTTTTGCCAGGGGGGGCTTTGACCCCTCGAGCAGCTTCATTTTCCAGGGCCTGCCCCAGGGGTTCGGGCCCAAAGATCTCTATCCAAACGTTCAGCTCGAGTCCGGCAGCCCCACGCCAAGCGCATCAGGCGCGGTGGTGGGCGGTGGCATTGCCCAGCGCAACAACCTTTCGGTGGGGAAGACCTTGCGGCTGAATCCGCAGGTCTCGCTCAAGGTGGTGGGGGTGCTACAGAAGACCGGTGGCATCACCGACAGCTTCATTTTTGTTCCCATGGAGTCGGTGCAGGCCGTGCTCAATACCGAAAACTACACCTCTATTCTGGTCTCCATTGACCCAGGCCGTCGGGCGGAAGAAGTGGCCCGTTCCATAAAGCAAAAAATCGCCGGCGTGGAAGCGCAAACCGCCGGCGATGTCATGCGCTTTGCCGAGCGGGCGGTGCGGATTTCCGACCTGGTACGCTTTGGCATCAGCCTGGTAGCCCTGATTGTGGGCGGTCTGCTGGTGGCCAACACGGTCATGATGTCGGTCTACGAGCGCATCCGCGAGTTTGGCCTGATGCGGGCCCTGGGGGCCAAGCGCAACTTCATCTTTGGCCTGGTGCTGTTGGAGGCGTTGCTGTTGGGTGTGGTAGGGGGGTTGCTGGGCCTGGTTCTGGGCCAGGCAGCCTCAGGGCTGGTCAACTGGTACACCGGACGGGAGGTGGGCCTCGCGCTCTCGGCGGTGACTTTCCGCCTGGCCTCCTTTGCCCTGCTGGTGGCAGTGGTGCTGGGGCTCCTGGCTGGATTCCTGCCGGCTCGTACCGCCAGCCGCCTGAAGGTGGTTGAGGCGCTGGGGAGGGTGTGATGCTCGAGGCCATTAACCTGCACAAGCGCTACCACCAGGGCGAGATAGACGTGGTGGCGGTGGATCATTTCACCTATCGCTTTCCCGCCGGTCTGACCGCCATTGTGGGGCCCTCGGGTTCGGGCAAGACCACCCTTTTGAACCTGCTGGCGGGGTTTGATGTACCCAGCGAAGGGGAGGTACGGCTCGATACCACCCCGCTTTCGACCCTGTCCGAGGATGGCCGTTCGGAGGTGCGCCTCAGACACATGGGCTTTGTGTTTCAGCAGTGGAACCTGATTCCCACCCTGACCGCCCTGGAAAACGTGGCCTTTCCCATGATGCTGGCAGGCTACGGCTTCAAGGAGCGCACCGCCAGGGCTGCCAGCCTGCTGGAGGCAGTAGGGCTGGGAAAGCGGGGCAAGCATCTGCCCAGTAAACTCTCGGGCGGAGAGCAACAGCGGGTCGCCATTGCCCGCGCCCTGGCTCTCAACCCCCCCATTCTGTTTACCGACGAACCCACCGGCAACCTCGACTCGGTTTCGGGGGCCCGGGTGGTGGAGCTGCTACTGCAGCAAGCCCAGGAGGGCCGTACGGTGATTCTGGTCACGCACGACCTCGAGCTCGCCCGCAAGGCCGAGCGCATCCTGCATCTCAAGGATGGAAGGCTGCTGAAAGAAGAAGATGCCACCAGGGGTGCTAAGCAAGCCCAGGCCATTGAACAAGTTTGAGAAGGACTGGGCCCCAAAAACTGCCATGATTCCACCCGATGACCTGCTGCTCACTCTAAGAAAGCGTTTCGAGCTGCACATGCACCGCCACCCTGGCCTGACCTGGGCTGAGGTCGAGGCCCGGCTCAGGGCCAGCCCCGGCAAACTCATTTCGCTCCAACAGATGGAACAGACCGGCGGTGAGCCGGATGTGGTGGGTTTTGACGCAAAGGCGGGTGAATTTATTTTTTGCGACTGCTCCCCCGAAAGCCCCAAAGGCCGCCGAAGCCTCTGCTACGACCGCGCCGCCCTCGAGGCCCGCAAGGAAAATAAACCGGCGGGCTCGGCTATGGATATGGCTGCTGCCATGGGCATCGAGCTCCTGACCGAAGAGCAATACCGGGCCTTGCAGCAACTGGGGCCTTTTGATACCAAGACCTCGAGCTGGCTCAAAACCCCCGACCCCATCCGAGAGCTCGGCGGGGCCCTCTTTGGTGACCGCCGCTACAACCACGTGTTCGTGTACCACAATGGGGCTGAGTCGTACTACGCTGCCAGGGGGTTTCGGGGCTTGCTCCGGGTCTGAAAAAGTAGAGCGCTCGAGTTCACCCCAACTCGAGCGCTCTAAATGCATTGTCGTGCAGATACCCGTACAAATGTGTCCATTGTGGTTGAGTTACACCGCTATGCCACGGCCCATGCTGTGTTCTCTGGCAGAAGCCGAGGCATACGCCTTTTCGTTCCTCCCCTACGCCGTAGGGGGGGTCAGGAGGGGTTGCCGAGCAGCGACTTTGTGTAGCCCGGCGGGTGAGGGACTCACCCACTACCCTCCCCCACCCTCCCTACGGAGTAGGGAGGGGGCACGAGGTCAATCCCTCCCAGAAACCTGGAGGCGTACGAACATCTCTACGACGGTGTACTAAATGCTCAGTCGTACAAGTACCCGTACAGAGGTGTCCATTGCGGCACGGACTATGCGGTTCGCTCTGGCAAAAGCCGTAGCAGAAACCTTTTCGTTCCTCCCCTACAGCGTAGGGGAGGTCAGGAGGGGTTG
>CAZIXH010000097.1:0-3306 GCA_964543055.1 uncultured bacterium | reverse complement strand
CGCGGTGGCTTCGGCGGTGGTGCAGCTCCAGCCGGGGGTGTTCACCCCACCCCACAGCCTGCTGGGGCGGGTCTTCCTGGACGCCAACCGCGATGGTCTTTACACGGCGGGCCTGGATGTGCCGCTGCCGGGGGCTCGAGTGCTCCTGAGCAACGGGCTGCAGACCCTGACCGATAGCGAGGGCCGCTACAGCTTCCGCAACCTGGCCGGGGGGCTGTTTGAGGTGATGCTCGAGGCCGCCTCGGCGCCCTTCCGGCCCCTCCCCCACCCCGAAGCCCAGGGCGACGGCTACCGTCACCGGGTACGGGTGGAGGGCCTGACCACCAGCGACTTCCCGCTCGAGCGCCCCACCGGCCTGGTTCGGGCTATACGCGAGACCACCCTGGAGTTTGGGCCGCTGAAGGTGGAGAAAAAACTGCTGCCGCTCCCGAGCGGTGTCCGGGTGGTACTGGTCCTGAACTCCACCGAAACCCTCACCGACCTGACCCTTACCGACCCCCTGCCCGGCGGCGGGGAACGGGTGTTCCGGTTTGAGCAGTTCCAGGGCACCCAGACCCTCACCTACGACCTGCCCGATGGCTTCCTGACCGACCCCCAGGCCCGCTGGAGGTATCCATGAAGGCAACAGGGCTCAGGGCTCAGAACCCAGGGATTAGGGCACAGGGGTCAGGGATCAGGGCCCGGAACCCGGAGCTCAGGAAGAGCAGCCTGTGCCCTGGGGTGCTGCTGCTGGCCCTGAGCTTTTGGCTCTGGGCTTTCGGCGGCATGGCCCTGGCCCAGGCCCGCACCGACCTGCGGGGCATCGTGCCGGGCGACCGGCTGGGCTGGGAGATTCAGGAGCTGCGGGCCAGCGTGGTGGTGAACAAACCCACCCTTCTGAACCTGCAAATTTACTCACCCGGCTTCGACCCCAGCGATTACCGCCGCGCCCTGCGGGGCCAGGAAGAACTCGGCGACGAGCGCTACGACCGGGGCCAGGGCGAGATGGTGGCGCAGTTTGTGCTGGCCCGCGACGGGCAAATTCTGGCCCAGCAGACCTACCGGGTGGAGCCCCACCGCTGGGTGCTGTTCTTCCGGGGCCCGGTTGAGCCTGGGGTGTACCAGCTTTCCAGCCGCCTGCTGGGCCTGGGCAAGAACGCCTTCCGCTACCGCATCCAGACCAGCGTGCCGGGGGCCGCCGAACTGCTGGTAGACCCCACCCTACAACTCTACGATGTGCGCCAGTTCCAGATCGGCAACCCCCTCTCGGTCGCCACCATCAAGGGACAGGACTGGCTCGAGCCCTTCGTGCTGAACGTGAGCCCCGAGGTGCTGCCCCTGCGGGTGGGCTTCTACGACGAGGACGGCGCCAAAGAGATGGAGGGCCGGGTACGGCTACCGGACGGGCGCCAGGAGCCGCGCCCAGTCTCCGGCGACCGGGACTGGGCCTACTACGACATCCGCCAGCCGGGGGTGATTACCTTTGGCTTCCGCCAACCCAAAACCGCTACCCAGTACTCCAACACCATCGGCTTCCGTGTGGATGCCTGTATGGAGGTCGAGCAAAACGCCTTCCGGGTGGTGGCCCCGCGTCCGGTTACGGTGTCGGTGGTGGACGCTGAAGGCCGCCCCCTGAATGTGCCGGTCTCCACCGAGGGCGACAAAATCCGGACCCTCACCCTCTCCACCCTGCCGGAGGGCTACCGCCTGGCGCGGCTGGAGATGCAGGGCGGCGAACGCCTGGGCACCCAGAGCGTGCGTTTTGGTTGTGCGGGGGGCCAGGCCCGCTATGTGCTGGAAAGAACCGCTCCCGCTCCGGCCACGCTGGAGCTCGAGGCGCTGCTGGTGCTGCCAGAGGGCGAACAGCCCCTGGACCTGAAGGTGCAGGTGGGCGAACAGGAGATAACCCTGAACCAGGGAAGGGCGAGCCTGCAACTACCCCCCGGCAGTTTCAAGCTGACCGCCCCACTGAGCGGCGCCCGCGTGGTGGGGCCTGCGTCGGTAGCGCTCGAGAGCGGCCAGACCCAGCGGGTGCGCTTTTTGGTTTACCCGGAAGTGGAGCTTAGCCTGACAGCCACCCCCACCACGCTGCGGGTGGGCGAACAGACCACCCTGACAGCCCGCGTCCGCACAGCCTTCCCGCGCCTGCTGCCCGCCGACCTGGAGCTTTTGCTACCCCCCTGCCTGGAAGCCCTGGGCGCAACCCGCCTGAGCGCGCCCGTGGCCCAGGGCCGTGAGGCCGTGTTGCAGGTGCCAGCCCTGGCCACCTGCAAGGGCGAGCTCGAGGTGCGCGCGGTACTGGCCCCCTGGCAGCAGCAAGCCCGCACCGGGTTGCGCGTCCTCCAGCCCGCTACCTTTACCCTGCGCAAGGAAGCCCTTACCCCCCGCGCGGCGGTGGGCAGCGAGGCCGTCTGGCGCCTGCGGGTACAGAACACCGGCGACGAGGCAGGCCGGGTGCGGGTGCAGGACAACCTGGCTGCCGGGTTGCAGGGTACGCCGCTCGACCAGACCCTCGAGCTTCAAGCGGGCGAAGAACGGGTGCTCGAGGTACGCGCCCGGGTAACCCCCGACGCACCCCCCACGCTTGCGAACACTGCCCGTCTGCTCAACGAGCAAAACCAACCCCTGGCCGAGGCCCGTGCCGAGGTGCAGGTGCTGCGCCCGGTGGCCGAACTCTCGCGCTCGCTGGACAAGCACATGGTGGTGCCAGGGGAAGGGGTGGAGGTGCGGCTGGTGGTTCGCAACACCGGCCAGGCCCCCCTGACCTACACCCTGCGCGACACCTATCCCGAGTGGCTCGAGGTGGCGCAAGCCCCCGAGTTCGGCGGCGAGCTGGCCCCCGGCCAGAGCGCCACCCACACCTACTTGGCCCAGGTGCGCTTTGGCGCCTCGGCGGAGGGGGTCTTCCTGGCCCAGCTTGTGTCCAACGGCGGCAACCCAAGCGCCCCCGACAGCCTCCAGCGAACCCTGCTGCGCCTGGAAAAAACCGTTGAACCGGCGCGGGTGGTGGTGGGTGGCGCGGCGGCCTTTACCCTCCGCCTGGAAAACCCCACCGACCATGCCATAACCCTCGAGCTGCAAGAGTCTCCCGACGAGGGCCTCAAAATGCAACTGCCCGACAACCTGCGCTTCACCCTGCAGGCCAGGGAGGTGCGCGAACTGCGGCTCGAGGCCGAGGCGGGCCGGGTGGGGCTCCTGGAAAACCAGGTCACGGCGTTTGTGAACGGGGTTCCGGCCTCCTTCCCCACCAAAGCCGTCCTGACCGTGCTGCCCATTCTGGAGCCCCTGCGCCTTTCCACCATTCAGCTTCAGTTCAACCTCCAGAGC
>CAZIXH010000096.1:0-10103 GCA_964543055.1 uncultured bacterium | reverse complement strand
CTCAATCCACCATGACCCTGCTGTGGGCAGGACGGCTAGAATCCATGAAGGCCCCCCTGCTGATGCTTCAGATCATGCAGCAGGTGGCCGATCTTCCGGTGCGCCTGTTGGTGGCTGGCGATGGCCCTCTGCGTCCCATGTGTGAAGCCAAAGCCGCAGAGTTTGGTATAGAGGACAAGGTGCAATTTTTGGGTCGGGTCGACTGGCACAAAATGAAGGAGCTATACCGCAGTGCAGATGCGTTTCTTTTTACGAGTCTGCGGGATTCTTTTGGCAGTGTGAACCTCGAGGCTATGTCCCAGGCCCTACCCCTCATTGCTTTTGATCACCAGGGGGTGGGATATTTTGTGCCCTCAGAAGCTGCCATCAAGATTCCAGTCACCACCCCTGAAAAAGACATTCGGGCTTTTGCAGAGGGCATTCGAAAGCTATACCACCACCCCGAACTACGCCAGCGTATGGGGCGTGTGGCCTGGGAATATGCGCGGTCAGAGATGGAAAGCGTGCGTACCCTGCGAATGCTCGAGCTCTATCGCAAAGTGCTGCAATCTGAACCCCTGAGAACCTCCCAAGATACCTCACAACGGGTGGTCTAGAATCTGCGGTGTACCAAGCTTTTGATGAAATAGCTCCTTCAGGCCAGGTATCTGCTGCACCCGCATTTCGGTCTGATCAAAGGCTTCGTTCCACCAGGAAAACCCACGAACCTGCGGCCACCGATTGGCTAGCAGCCCGGTCAGCGCAGCCTCGGCCCATTGCACAGCGTCCACCCTGGGATTCCCTGAGGTCACCCCAAACTCCGCCACAACCACCGGTTTGTCGGGAGCCAACTGGGTCAAGCGTGGTATGACTGCATCCATGCCATCAGCAAAGCTTTGGGTGTTGTTTTCGGTAGGTTCTTGGGCACCATAGACCGAAATTCCAATCCAATCCACCACATCGTTGCCAGGGTAGTAGTTTTCCAGGCGGTTCCAGTCGGTCTCGGGATCGTCGTAGGCGTCCACGTGCCAGACCCAGGTCAGGTTATCAGCCCCAACCGATTCGATGGTTTGAACAATATGGCGGTAGGCATCACGGAAACGCTGGGGGCCCAGGGTTGGGCCACCATTCCACTGGCCATTCCAGGAAAACCACTGTCCATTGGCCTCGGTACCCCACTCCACCAAAACCGGTGTGCCGAAATCCTTGGCAGCCTGGCCCCAGGCTTTGAGGTCGGCATCGAAGTCGCCACGCAGAATGGCAGCCAGGTTATACAGGGGCTCGGCAACGTAGATCTCGCTGCTGCTGCGCAGCATCAAGCGGATGAACGGAACCGCATTCCTGGCCCGTATCCATTCAGCAGTTGCCGTGGGAAAAGCCCGGCTGGCAAACCAGTCATTGGAAAAATAGACCCAGGCCACCTTGCGCCCGGCGGCCTGTTCATAAGCATCCAGCGCAGCCGGGGTAATCTGATACTCTTCCAGATTCTTTTGCCCCGGATAAACCCCGTGGTAGTACGAACCCTGGGGGGGAACCCCAATCTTCTTTGCCGTGGGTGGGTTGGGATCTACCGGCGGCACCGGGAGGATGCCCACATTACATCCTCCCAGCATCAACAGAACTGCCAAGAAACCTCTTTTGCCCATAGCCCTCGAGAATTCTTACTGGGTAGTCACGGTGGTGGGATCTACATAGGTATAGCCCAAGGTATCCCGCACATAGCGCAGAAAGCCTTCAAATTGGGCTACGGTGTAAGCGTTGGGGCCATTGTAATCGGGGTCAATGGTGTAGGCATGGAAGAAGTGGCCTGCCCAGGGACAGCGCAGTACCCGGTTGGCCCGGGCCGCTTCCTCCAACATGGGCAGCAGGTAGTTGGGCTGCACACTGCCCAGGGTCTCGGGAAGCATCAGGGTGCCGTTCACATCCCGCACCGGGTAGGGGAAAAACTGCCCCGCAATGACCGTACCCACCTGGTAAATGCGCCGCTCCATCACCCGGTTATAGACCTGGTTGAAGGTGGCATAGTAGCCAGGGTCAGCCTCGTAATGCGGTGTGGTCCAGCCCACTGGCGTAAGGTTTACACTTCTAGTACTCAGGTTTACCAAAATGTTGCGCCCTGTCTGAATACGCTGAAGTGCACTGGTGGCCGTCATGCCTGGAATGGGGGTACTGGTGATGCGATTACCGCTGGCATCGAGTTCAACCCGCCAGAATTCCCAGTCATCCCCCGAGATGCCGAAGGGGTTCTTGAGGTTTTCAAACTGGTGGGTGTAGCCGTGCTGGAAGATTCTGCCGCGAATGCTGGGAATACGGCGAAGTTGATTGAGCGCAGCGCTGTTTTGCGTCCAACCGATCTGGGTGACCGGAACGGTATTGTTATCCACAAACAGCGGTATAACGGTGGCCAGGAACGGAATCTTGACTCTGTTGAGGGCATCCAGCATTCGCTTCAGATCGGCACCTTGGTCGTTGGGGCTGAGGTCTTCCATCCGGGCCAGTGCCCTGGGAGTGCAGGTGATGTCGCGGCCCATCATGGGCGCAATCAGGTCGGCAAGGACCAGGTAGCGATCCTGCTCATGAATATAGGTAAAGGGATTGTCGGCCACGTACCAGAAATTGCCGCTTTGCAGCGCATAGGGAATTTGCCGTCCAGCACTGTTCTTGGCCCAGGCATGCACCACCACGCTGGGAGACTCGACGGCCACTTCAATCATCTCAATGGGCACTTCCAACAACCCAGGAATGTATTTCTTGAAGGTATAGCCCCGGTAGTCAATCTTGTTAAACCCTGTGGAAAACTCGGCGGGTAGATACTCGGGGTACAAGGCCACATAGCGCAAGCCCAACCGGCTCAGGCTGGCCCCAATGGCTGCGTTGTCTAACCGCCAGATGTTGTAATTGAGCCAGGTAACCTTAGCTCCAGCCATAATGTCAGCGATCAGGGCTGGGGGAACCGGGTCTTCGTAGGTACTACCGATGTAGAAAGTGCGGTAGTACTGGTTAGCCTCGCCGGCAGTATAGGCGGAAACTGCCTTGCGGGTTACCACTACATCGGCATAGCGACCCAAAAGGTTGTTGAGCATGATCGCATAAATCTGGGCTGCATCGGGATAGGAGTAGGCCTGAATTTGAACATCACTCAGGGCCTGCACCCCGATCTGGTCACGCTTATCCTTACCCTTGCTTTTGGAGCGGGTGGATTTGTCGTAGGCCAGGCCCGGCTTGAGTTGCACCGACCCAATTTTGGGCTTGGCTTGTAGCGAGACCCCATTGGATTCTCCAAAGACACCGGGGCCATCGGGGTAGAGAATCAGCACCGGGGTTACTGCCTGTGCATTGACCAGGCCTCTCTCGTTGTCCTCCACTCGAGGGCTGGAAGAGGAACTACAGGCCACCAGAATCAGGAGACTGGCCACCCACAGGAACACGTTCTTGCTGTACTGGCTAATAGAAGCTCGCCATATCATTCCCCACATATCAACCCCTCCTTTGCCAAACCGGCAAACAATCCAGAAAAGCCATCAGTCGCTGTAGTCCACCACCAGGGCCTGTGGGTTGTTCTCAATCCTTAGCCGCTCCTGGGTTTCGTTAATCCGTTGCCTCAAGCGATAGGGGTCGAGAATCTGGTCGCGCAGCAGAATGTCACCCAAAGGCGTGTCCTGAGGCTTTTCTCGCAGGGCTCGAGCCAGCACCTGGGGGCTCACATCTTCATGAAAAAGCAGCACATCTCCCAGGCGGCGGCGCACGGGTTCAAGCACCTCTGGCGGTACATAACCCTTACGCTCGGTTTTATCCCACTTGGGAACAGTGCCTCGGGAGGCCCCTCGAGCAGGCCAGAAATACAGTCGCCAGGCCCGCAACGTCGCCAGGGCATTGATAATGTTGGCCACCAGCCACCGCAGGGGGAAGAGCGGTAGCACCAGGGTAGCACTTACTGCTTCGCGGGTTCCATAAATGGCGTTGATTGCGGCAAAGCGCATCAGGAGCCGCTCGAGGGTGATGGTCAGGATACCCCCACTCAATACCAGGATCAGCTGTGGATCGGCATGGGGCCAGTCGAAAGCAAAGCTTAAGGCCGAATACAGCGCCAGGGGGTAGCCCACAAAGTGGATCAAATTGGTATATTTCCCCTTCTGGTCACGCCAGAGCACCAGGCGATCTTTGAGGGTTAGCCTTTTGCGGTTGATCAGCTTGAGGCTTTGCAGGGTGATGCCGTAGATCCAGCGAGCTTTTTGCTTGATGGCAGCCCGCATTTCAGAGGGAAAATATTCCCTGACCGCCACAATTTCGGTACGAACCCGCCCTCGATCATCTATGCGCCGGAGCCGCTGGAGGTGGAAGTGTACCCGAAAACCTTTTTGCCACAACCGCAAGGCCAGTTCGTAGTCTTCGGTCAGGCTACCCTCGCGGAAAACCGGGCCTTCGGCAGCCAGAAAGCTCACCACCTCCCGCCGCAAAGCAAAACCCGTACCGGCGCTGGGCACAAACAAGCCCAACGACTCGCGCACCGGCAGGTGGTGGAGGTGGCTCTCGGCAAATTCATCGGCATAGGTTGCAGCAATTGTCCGGTTCAGCCAGCGCCACCAGGGTAGCTTGGGAAACAGGGCAAATATGGGCAGTTGCACCATGTCCTTGTGGCTCAGGAGAACACTGTAAAGACGGAAGGTATAGGGATGAATCACATCTTCGGCGTCATGCACGGCAATGATGTCGAAATCCTGGTTGTGGATACGCTCGAGGTCTTGAACAAAGGCAAAAACCTCGTTGAGGTTCTGGCTTTTGCTGGTAGGGCCTAGCTTGCTATTGACCACGCAATGGACCTGGGGGTTTTGCTGGGCCAGCGCACGCACCTCTTGCAAGGTAGCTTCATCGTTGGGATATACGCCAACAAAAAACTCGACTCGATCCTCTGGATAGCGCATCAGGCGAAGCGTCGCCCGCACCATCTTGGCGACCACCCCGGCTTCTTGCCAGGCCGGCACCATCACTGCAATGCGCTTGGGGAGGTCGCGCTCGAGTTCTTCCCTCGAGAGGTTAGCCTGTTGAAAACGATGTCGTCGGAAAACATAGATCAGGTCGAAGATCAAATCGTCGAAGATGGCGATCAGATAGCCAAAACTAACCAGCACCAGGATTGCGCTAATAAGCTCAGACATCTATACACCTCCCGAGAGTATGTAAACAGCAGATACACTTGGAACGGATCAACGGCCTGGCGGGTTAGGTCGGCATCTTGAGTTGGGCAACCCTACACAATGCTTTGCTACCAGCAAACTGTTATGTTTTTCCTGCTTATACTTTCAACAGGCCGCCGATCCTAGCCAAATAACCTGACTCAAGGCAAGACCCGAGGCAGTTGCGTCAGGCCTTGCCAGCACCCTGCCTGGTCTAATCCTCTCCTCACAACATAGTCGGTAAGCATAATTCCCCCTTGCTTACTTGGATAACACACCCTTCCATTGTGAGCAGGTAAGAGTGTAGCCTAGTAACATGATAGCACTTAATGTAAAAACTTTCATTAAATGAATTTATTTACACTATATGCAATCTTATGGGTATTCTATAAATGGATGAAAGCAATATGCATGGATGAAATAGAACAGGTCTGAGAGAATATGAACAGGCATGGAAAAGCAAGCCAAACCCTCGATCAGGGAGCGCAAAAGGCAACTCGTGCGTGAGGTGATTCATCAGGCCGCACTCAAGCTATTTTTACAACACGGCTACGATGATGTAACGGTGGACGACATTGCCAGAGAGGCTGGAATTTCACGGCGGACTTTTTTCCACATGTTTCCCAGCAAAGAAGATGTAATGCTGGCTCACCTTGATGGCGTGGGGGCGCACATGGTGCACCTTCTGGCCACCCGCCCCAAGACCGAGACCCTGCTGGTTTCACTGCGACACGCTTTTAAGCCCTTGCTGGACCTGCATACCCATGATGCCGAGTTGGCGCGAAACCGCATTCGGCTGGTACTGGAAACGCCGGCGCTACGCGCCCGGCACCTCAAACTTCTGGACTCCTGGGTACACTTGCTGGCCAAACAGTGCGCCCAGAAGTTAGGTCTGCCGAGCGCTGATGGTCTTCCCCGGCTTACAGCCTGGATTGCTGTAGCTACCCTGGATGTAGCCCTGCACGAATGGAGTCACCAACAAGACGAGGCCCTCTTGCCGCATGTGGATGCTACCTTTGCCCAACTGGGCAAGGTGATAGAAGCCAAGCCTGCGGTAGCGAAATAGAAACTCACAGCGCTTCCCCCCCACCAACTTTCTGCCCCTCAGAAAGAGTGTGTACACTGTGATGCGGCATGAATGCTTTTTCTTTATACAGCAATACCCAGGAGGCTTCATGGGCAAGCGGGTAGTGCTGGCCTTTGGCACCCGCCCCGAGGCCATCAAGATGGCCCCGGTGATCTTTGCCATGCGTAAACAGGCGGGCATCGAAACCGTGGTGCTCTCGACCGGGCAACACCGCACCCAGCTCGAGGATGCCTTGCGGGTTTTTGACATCGTGCCCGATGCCGACCTGCAGGTAATGACCGACCGCCAGACCCTACCCGCCCTGATGGGGCGTATCGTGCCTGCTGCGGCAGACAAACTCAAGGAATTGCAGGCCGATTACGTAATGGTGCACGGCGATACCCTGACCACCTTCGCCGTAACGCTGGCGGCTTTCTTCGAGCAGATTCCGGTGGCCCACGTAGAGGCCGGCCTGCGCAGCTTCAACATGCAGGAGCCTTTCCCCGAGGAGGCCAACCGCCGCCTGACCGATGTGCTCACCGACCTGGACTTGCCCCCCACCCCCACCTCCAAGGAAAACCTGTTGCGCGAGGGCAAGCCCGCACAAAACATCATCGTGACCGGCCAGACCGAGGTGGATGCCGTGCTGTATGCCAGTGAGCGCGGCACCCCCCCACCCCTGCCCGAAGGCAAGCGCATTGTGGGCGTGACCATGCACCGACGGGAGAACCTCCCCTTCATGCGCGAGCTGGCGGCAGCCCTGGCACGGGTCGCTAGGGCCCACCCGGACTGCTATTTTGTGTATCCGGTGCATCTGAACCCTGCCGTGCGCGAAGCGGTCTATCCCGAACTGGAGGGGCTGCCCAACTTTGCCCTGCTCGAGCCGCTGGAGTTTGGGGCGATGGCAGGTCTGATGAAACGAGCATCCCTGCTGATTACCGACTCCGGGGGCGTACAGGAGAGCGGGGCTACCCTGGGGGTGCCGGTGGTGGTGCTCCGCAACGTCACCGAGCGGCCCGAGGGGCTGGCGGTAGGAGCCCTGAAGCTGGCCGGCACCGACCCTGAGCAGGTCTATGCCACCATTGACACCTTGCTCTCGGATGAGGCGGCCCTCGAGGCCATGCGCAACCGGCCCAACCCCTATGGCGATGGCAAGGCCGGCGAACGCTGTGCCCAGGGGGTGGCCTGGCGTTTAGGCCTAGGAGAGCGTCCGGCGGACTGGCAGGGCCCTGCTCAGGTAACCTGAGGGCGTTGTGTTATGTTGCGCCCGCATAAGGTTTAGAGATGAATCCAGGCTGCGCTAGAAAATCATGCTCCGGGCGCAATACCCGAATGAGTTTCGATCATGCCATTATCCTAAGATAGGCGGGAGGTACTTAGCAGGTGGTACTGCTCAACTTCAAATGCCGAAAGGAATGTTGCACTGCGACACGAGACCTGTGACATGCGACATTTTCCAGCCAAACGATGGCGCCACGCTCGAATAAACCACCCATGAAAAACCCCAAAGTTTCAATCCAAACCGAGCTAGGCGAGATTGTACTCGAGCTCTTCCCTGCCCAGGCCCCCATCACGGTTGCCAACTTTTTACGTTATGTGGACGAGAATCGCTACCGGGGTGCCACCTTCTACCGCACCGTGCGACCTGACAACCAGGCCCATAGCCCGGTGAAAATCGAGGTGATTCAGGGGGGGCTTGGGATGAACCATCACCCTGCCAAGCTGCCTCCCATCCCACAGGAAACCACCGCACAGACGGGCCTCCGTCATCGGGATGGCACCCTCTCGATGGCCCGGCTCGAGCCAGACTCCGCTCATTCGGAGTTCTTTATCTGCATCGGCGACCAGCCCGAGCTGGACTTTGGGGGCAAACGCAACCCCGATGGGCAGGGCTTTGCAGCCTTTGGACAGGTGGTACAGGGCATGGAGGTTGTGCGGCAGATTCAACAACGGGCCTCGGGGGGCGATACACCCCCCGTCCAGGGCCAGTGGCTTCTGGAGCCGGTCAAAATTCTGTCCATGGAGCGCGTATAATGACTTTGATTTGCTATGCAAGGCCAGGAAGGTATTTATACGGGTTCGGATGGACAAGGATTATTTTACCGGTTTTGGCAACCTGATCACCCCAAAGCCGCAGTAGTGGTGGTACACGGGTTCGGCGAGCATAGTGGGCGGTACGCAAACCTGGTCATCCACCTGGTTCCACAGGGCTATGCCCTGTACATCCCAGACCTTCGGGGGCATGGCCGCTCGCCAGGGCAGCGGGGGCACATCGACAGTTGGCGTGATTACTGGCTCGACCTGGCGCTCTTCCGCAGTTTTTTGGAGACCACCGGGCTTACCCTTCCGCTATTCCTCTACGGCCACAGCATGGGGAGCCTGATTGTGCTGGACTACCTGATCAAACAACCTCCAGGGCTGCGAGGCGCCATCGTGAGTGGGGTGCTGCTCGAGCCCGGTCAGCCAGCCTCTCCGCTTCTGGTATGGGTTGCTCGGCTCCTTTCACACTACTGGCCCACCGCGCCCCTGCGGTTGAATCTGAATATCAACGCCCTCTCCCGAGACCCCGAGGTCGTACGGGCGTACCGGAGCGACCCCCTTGTGCACAACCGGGTCAGCGCCCGCTGGGGTACCGAGGTGTTGCAAACCATTGAGTCGGTAAAGGCCCAGGTAAAGGACATCCGTGACCCCCTGCTCATCCTGCACGGTGAAGCCGATAGCATCAACAAGGTCGAGGGAGCCCGCTGGTTGTTCCGGGAGATAACCTTTACCGATAAGGAGCTGCGCGTTTACCCTGGTGGTTTCCACGAACCCCACAACGACCTCGACAAAGCCCAGGTCTTGCAGGACATCACGGAGTGGCTCGAGCGTCACCTTTAGCGATCTGCCCGGTAAGCTACCCCAGACCCATCTGCACTGCACAGAGCCACTTGTATAAGCGGCAAGTGGGACAAATGTACTCCAGGACGGTAATGGTTCGGTAACGGCGGCTTTCTAGGGTTTAGACAGGAGGCTTTTATGGCTACTGCTCTATCCGTAAAGCCCAGGGCCGGCTCGAGCCGCTCCAAGAACCGCGCTGTGCAGAGTTCCATGCGCTTTGTGCGGTGGTTCAAGGAGGTGGGCATTGATGAAGTGCCGCTGGTAGGGGGCAAGAACGCCTCGCTAGGTGAGATGGTGCGTGAACTGGGCAAGCTGGGGGTACGGGTGCCGGATGGTTTTGCCGTGACCGCCGAAGCATTTCACCGCTTTCTCGAGGCCAATGGCCTGAATGCGCCCATCCGCGAACAGTTGCGCGAGATGAACCCCCACGACCCCGACGACCTGACCCGGCGCACCCGGCTCATCCGCAGCCTGATTCTGCGGGCCTCACTGCCCGAAGACCTCGAGGGGGAAATCGTTCAGGCCTACCGCGAGCTCTCGCGCCAGGCCAGGGTCGAGGACCTGATGGTAGCGGTACGTTCCAGCGCTACCGCTGAAGACCTGCCCACGGCCAGTTTTGCCGGGCAGCACGAGAGTTACCTGGGTATCCAGGGCGAGGCCGAGTTGCTGGAGGCGGTGAAGAAATGCTTTGCCAGCCTCTACACCGCACGGGCCACCCGCTACCGGGTGGATATGGGCTTTCCCCACGAGAAGGTGCTGCTCTCGGTGGGCGTACAGCGGCTGGTTCGTTCGGATCTGGCCTCCTCGGGCGTCATTTTCACCCTCGACACCGAAACCGGCTACGACGGGGTGGTGATGCTGGAAGGGGTCTGGGGCCTGGGCGAAAACATCGTGCAGGGTAAGTCCACCCCGGACCACTTCTACGTGCACAAGGAAACCCTGGCTAAAGGCTACAAGCCCCTGCTCTGGAAAAAACTGGGGGCCATGGAACTGCGACTGGTTTA
>CAZIXH010000095.1:0-8106 GCA_964543055.1 uncultured bacterium | reverse complement strand
CTGATGGTGGCTTACAACGCTCAGTACCTGATTGATGCGCTGGCTCCTATCGAGGGTGCAGTGCGGATCAAGCTGTCCGGCCCCACCAGCCCCAGCGTGGTGCAGGCCGTCGAGGATACCGGCTACCTGGCCGTGGTGGTGCCGCTGCGGGTTTGAGGCTGTATGGATCAAGGCAGGTGAGTCTGTCCCCGTGGAGCGTCGAGGATCACCCTTCTATCCAGCCTAGATGGGGTGGATAACCTAAACCCCCCTACCGCTGCCTGGTTAAACCCTGACGTTGGGGTGTAGACTCTTAAGCGGCTTGGTCGGAAATAGAAGCGTTTCCAGCAAGGAGGCCTTTTCCATGACCACAATCGTTGAAGTCAAAGGACGGGAAGTACTCGACTCACGCGGCAATCCCACCGTTGAGGCCGAGGTGGTGCTGGAGTCGGGGGCTCGAGGGCGGGCCATGGTGCCCTCTGGGGCCTCGACGGGCGCCCACGAAGCGGTCGAACTGCGGGATGGTGGCCCCCGCTTTGGCGGCAAGGGGGTGTTGCGGGCGGTGGCCGCCATCAACGAGCGCATTGCCGATGAGGTGATCGGGCTGGATGCGCTCAACCAGGAAGCAGTAGACAAGACGCTGCTGGAACTGGATGGTACAGAAAACAAAGGCAATCTGGGGGCCAACGCCATCCTGGCGGTCTCGCTGGCCACGGCCCACGCGGCTGCCGATGGGCTGGGCCTGCCGCTCTACCGCTACCTGGGCGGGGTACAGGGCGTGACCCTGCCGGTGCCCCTGATGAACGTAATCAACGGAGGGAAGCACGCCGATAACAATGTGGACTTCCAGGAGTTCATGCTGGTGCCCGGCGGCCTGCCGACCTTCAGTGAGGCCCTGCGGGCGGGGGTGGAGACCTTCCACGCCCTCAAATCGGTTTTGAAGGCCAAGGGCTACAACACCAACGTGGGGGACGAGGGCGGCTTTGCCCCCGACCTCAAGTCCAATGTAGAGGCGGTGGAGGTACTCCTCACCGCTATCGAGAAGGCCGGCTACAAGCCCGGCCAGGACATCGCCCTGGCCCTCGACCCGGCCAGTTCGGAGTTCTACCAGGAGGGCAGGTACGTGCTCGGGGCCGATGGTAAATCGCTCTCCGGCCCGGAGATGGTGGCCTACTGGGAGAACTGGGTCAACCAGTACCCCATTGTTTCCATCGAGGACGGGCTGGCCGAGGACGACTGGGAAACCTGGAAACTCCTCACCGAGCGGCTGGGCCAGCGGATTCAGCTGGTAGGTGACGACCTTTTCGTGACCAACCCGGCCATCCTGAAGCGCGGCATCGAGCTGGGGGTGGGCAACTCCATCCTGGTCAAGGTCAACCAGATCGGCACCCTCTCCGAGACCCTGGAAGCCATCCGGCTGGCCCACCGCAGCGGCTACACCACCATCCTCTCGCATCGCTCGGGCGAGACCGAGGACAGCACCATCGCCGATATTGCCGTGGCGGTCAATGCGGGCCAGATCAAGACCGGCTCGGCCAGCCGCTCGGACCGCCTGGCCAAATACAACCAGCTCCTTCGCATCGAGGAAGAGCTGGGGCCGGGAGCCCGGTTCCTGGGCTTTGAAGCCTTCAAAAAATGATGTTGCGGGTCACGGGTCAGGACAATCAATGGCCTGCGACCTGAGACTTGCGACCTGAGAGAAATATGGGACTTCCAAAACGAACCAAAATCGTCGCTACCCTGGGGCCTGCCTCACGCAGCCCCGAGATGATCCGGGCCCTGATCGAGGCCGGGGTGGATGTCTTCCGCCTCAACTTTTCTCACGGAATGCCCGATGACCACCGGCAGTCGGTGCAGATGATCCGTGAGGCCTCGAGCGCCCTGGGTCGCACGGTGGCCCTCCTGCAAGACCTGCAAGGCCCCAAGATTCGCTGCGGGCGCTTTCGGGAGGGCGCGGTGGAACTTCAGGTCGGGCAGAAGTTCATCATCACCGCTGAGCCGGTGGAGGGGGACGAGACCCGGGTCTCGACCACCTACCGGGGTCTGCCCAACGACGTGGAGCCGGGACAGGTGCTGCTGCTGGACGATGGGAACATCCGCCTGCGGGTAGATGAGGTTCGCCTCAACGACATTCACACCACCGTACTCATTGGCGGGCGGCTTTCCAACAACAAGGGCATCAATATCCCCGGCGCCGACCTCTCCATTCCGGCCCTGACCGACAAAGACATCGACGACATCACCCTGGGGGCCGAGCTGGATGTGGACTGGGTGGCCATCAGCTTTGTGCGCAGCCGCGACGACCTGCTGTTGGCCCGACACTACCTGAGCCGCCACAACTCCCGGGCGCGGCTCATGGCCAAGATCGAGAAGCCCAGCGCGGTAGCGCGCTTCGACGAGATTCTGGAAGAGGCCGATGGCATCATGGTGGCGCGTGGCGACCTGGGGGTGGAGATGCCCCTGGAGGAGGTGCCGGCGGTGCAGAAGCGCATCATCCTCAAGGCCGTGCAGGCCGGCAAGGCGGTGATTACCGCTACCCAGATGCTCGAGTCCATGATCAAAAACCCCAGCCCCACCCGGGCCGAGGCCTCGGACGTGGCCAATGCCATCTTCGACGGCACCGATGCCATTATGCTCTCGGCCGAGACCGCCGCAGGGCAGTACCCGGTAGAGGCGGTCTCGTTCATGAGCCGGGTGGCCAAGACCATTGAGGCCAGCCAGGAGTACAAAGACCGCCTCAACGCCCTGCGCCCCCCGGCCAACCGCACGGTACAGGATGCCATCGCCCGGGCGGTGGACGATGTGGTGGAGTCCACCGGGGCCAAGGCAGTGGTGGTGTTTACCGCCACCGGTGGAGCGGCCCGCCGGGTGGCGCGTACGCGCCCGCCGGTGCCCATCCTGGCTCTGACGCCCAACCCTCACGTGCGCAACCAGCTTGCCTTGGTCTCGGATGTACTCCCCCTGCTGGCCCCCGACCCCAAGGACACCGACGATATGGTGGAGATTGCCGTGGCCAAGGCCAAGGAAACCGGTCTGGCCGAGGTGGGCGAGTATGTGGTGATTGCAGCCGGGGTGCCTTTTGGGGTGCGCGGTACCACCAACATGATCCGGGTGGAGCGGGTGAGCTGAAGCGAACTGCGATCAGAGAGACCCTCTCTTAGGGGCCTCTATTGCATCCAGATAAACAGGCTCAAGGGGACGCATGCGAAAAATCTTTACAGCCCTGCTGATGCTGATCTTGAGCGGGGTCATGGCCCAAGGAGCAACGATGAAACGTCCGGATGCCCCTCCTCTGGCACTGCGGGGTAGTTGGGTGGTGGGGGTCAAGACCCTGCAGTTGACCGATGCCAGGCGCCAGAACCGTACCATCACCGCCGAAGTCTGGTATCCCACCACCGGAACCCAGCAGAGCCTCGTGTACGAAAGCGTGATTGGGCAGACCAGGGTTCGGATTGCTGGACAAGCGAACCGGGACGCCGCACCTGCGAACGGCAGGTTTCCCCTTATTGTGGCCTCGCATGGACAGCCCGGCACCCGTTTTCAGTTTGCCTACCTGAACGAACACCTGGCCAGCCGGGGCTTCGTGGTGGCAGCCCTCGAGCACCCCGGCTCGACCTACCAGACCCTTACCCAGCAGAACTACCTCACCAGCATTGTGGACAGGCCCCTAGACATCCTGCTGGCCCTGGATGAGCTAGGCCGCCAGATGCCCAGCGCAGATGCCAGCAAGGTGGGTCTGCTGGGTTACAGCTATGGGGGATACTCAGTGATTAATGCGGCGGGCGCGGGCCTCGATGGAAGCGCCTTGAGCGAATATTGCCGCAGCAGCAACCACGAGGGGCCCTGTTTTGCCCTGCCATTTTTCGCGCAACTGGAAGCCCAGCGCGGCTTGAACACCGTCAGGCCCGACCCGCGCATCAAGGCGGTTTTTGCCATGGCCCCCTACGGCCAGCCCTGGATTGGGGCCCGCTCGCTGGCGAACTTTAAGCTACCCCTGTTTGTGGCGGTGGGCGAGGCCGACGACGTGGCCTCCTACCGGCGCGATGGGCTGGAATACTTTCGCCGGGCGGGCTCGGCGGAGAAGTACTTGCTGACCCTGGCGGCGGCCCAGCACAACCCCTTTGTGGAGTGCCCCCTCGAGGTGCGCGGCAGGGAAGAGGACTACTGGCGTTGCTGGGAGCCGGTATGGGACCTGGAGCGCTCCCACGACCTGGCCCGGCATTTTGCCAGCGCGTTTTTCCTGCACTACTTGCAGAATAACCGCGAGGCAGGCGCTTTTTTGAGCCCTGGCCTGCCAGGTTTCAAGCCGCGCACCACCGTGGGCGTGAAGCTAGAGACCCGCTAAGTTGCGCCTGTATAATACCGAATCTGCTCAGAAGTGACCCAAAAGCGATATAAGAGACCCTCGGACGCGCCCCCTGGCGCGGCAAGTGAGGGGCGCGTTTAGCGCCGCTCACGCGCAGAGTTGGTACAAGGTCTAGAGACGAATCCAGGCTGCGCCAGAAAATCATGCTCCGGGCGCAATACCCGGATGATTTTCGATACATGCCATTATCCAAAACATGGGCGGGAGGTACTTAGCTTGCGCTGTCGGCGGAGCCTCAGGTACTGGCTGGCCCCTGACAGGGTGGTCACTTCCTGTTGGGTTAGCCCCAGGCCCTCGAGCAAGATTACCTGGTCGGCTAGCGCCAGCGCTTGATCAGCTCGGCCTTTCTTAAGAAGGCTATCCAGCTCATCGGCCAGGGCCTCGAGCCCTGAGATATTGGCTGGCCTTGCCAGCACCACCCGCTCGGCCTCCCCTGGTTCCAGTTTGAGCATCCCCCCGCCCATGGCGTGGCCCTCGAGCTCCACACTCAGGCGCGTGAGCGAGGTCTGCCACAAGGCCGCCAGGGCTTTGGCGCTCAGCGGAGCGGTCGCCCTGAGCCTCAAAATGTGCAGGCTGTTGGGGGCCACCGCGCCAGCCTCGTTGGCCACCAGGTGCGGCGCATGGCCGCTCATGTAGGTGAGGAAGGCATCGGGCTGGTGGACGTGGGGCACGCTGTACCAGGGCTGGCGCACCCGACATTTGTATGCTTGGTGAACGCGGTTTGTCTGGCCTTGTTGGAGATAAAGTCGCACCCCTGGGGGTAGCTCAGCCTCGGGTGGGATATGCAGCAAAAACCCCGCTTCGCTTTTTTGTACCGCCCTGTTCCAGTCAGCCTGGGTAAAACGCAAACCCCTCAAGACGCGCCCGCGCCGCACGGCGGGCTTGAGGAACGCTTCTGGGATATCCCACTGCTTCGCTTGCGCCGGGCTCAGGTGAAAGAAGTCGTTGTTACCGGTCACGTAGCCAATGCCTACGTCGGCGAGCTGGCCCAGGCGGAAGGTCTGGGGAGCATCGCGCAGGCCCCGATAGAGTTCGCGGGCTGCGGGGGGAATCCAGTACAGGGGCAAGTGCTCGCGTCCGGAGATGAGGGAAAAGACCTCGAGCGCTGCTTTGCTTGCGTGAGTCAGCTGGAGCGTTTCCAGATCGGCAGCGCTTTGCAGGTCAAGTAAGGCAACATGATCGCCAGACTCAGCCCGTTCTTGCCAACCCTCGGCCAGCAGCAGCAGCACATCCTGGCTCAGGTGGGGAAAAAGTTTTTCGCGGAAGGTAATGAGCGAGACCTGCTTGAAAAACTCGGTCAGATATTCCAGTACGGGCCGGGCGTAAGCGGCATGCCCCAGCTCGCCTGGAACGACCATACCCAGCCGTCCGCCGGGCCTGAGGAAGGCCGCTGAATGCACCACAAAGGCGGCCCACGAACCGGCCAGCTTGCTGAGCTTTACTCCCTGCTCGGCGGCCCGCCGGAGGGCCTTCTCGCGCGAGGTGCCGCCAAAGCGCTGGTAGCGGATGAAGGGGGGATTGCCGAGCATGCAATCAACTAGGTGTACAGGCTCCGCCTGTCCCGAGAGGGAAGCTACCTCCCTCAAGTCTGGCGGCTTCAGCTCGAAAAAGTCCGCGCAGAAAAGGTGTTGTGCCGGGATGGAAAAATGAGCTTCCAGGACAGCTGCCGTGCGCCGGCGCACCGCCGGGTCTATTTCCACCCCATAAATCTGTTGCCCTGGATGGCCGCCCAGGCGTTGCAGGTGTTCGCTGGCGGCGGCCAGAAACACCCCACCGCCAAAGGCCGGGTCGGCAGCGGTTTCGTGCGGTGCGCGCAGAGCCCAGCGCACCAGAAACCGCGCCACGGCGGCATCGGTGTAGTAAGCGCCCATTGCCTTGGCGGCTTCCCCGCGGGGGTTGTCTGGGAGCAGGGCCAGCTTCATGGCCCGAATGCTACGGGCCGCGGGGACAAACTGCAAGGCGCTTGGGCAGCTGTTTCAACCATTACAGGGCACCCGGTGCGTTGGGCTGTGGCAAAACTGCCCTACCGGGTATGTGTGGTCTCCGCTCCAGGTTTACAAGCGGACAAGGCCCGTGATACAACCGTTGCACCGAACGGCCTCGCCCCGCGGGTCAGGCCGGGTTCTCTGAAAGTCCACCTCATGTCCCACCGACTGCAACTCGAGCACATCCTGGAGGCCAGCCGCATGGTTGATCCGGCCTTTCTGCACTCACCGCAGTTTGAAAGTGAGCCCTTAGGTGAGCAACTGGGCTGTGAGCTACTGGTCAAGGTCGAGACCCTGAACCCCATCCGCAGCTTCAAGGGGCGCGGGGCCGACTACTTTGTGCAAAAAGCCCTCAAGCGGGGCCAGGTGCGCCCGATGGTCTGCGCCAGCGCGGGCAACTTTGGGCAGGCCATGGCCTACGCCTGCCGCAAGCACGGGCTGCCTTTGGTGGTTTATGCCTCGGTCAACGCCAACCCGCTCAAGGTGGCGCGGATGCGAGCACTGGGGGCGGAGGTGCGGCTCTTCGGAGAGGACTTCGATGCGGCGAAGCTCGAGGCCAAAAGGTACGCCGATGAAGCGGGCGCCTGGATGGTGGAGGACGGCAAAGAACCCGAAATTTCCGAGGGTGCAGGCTCCATTGCGGTAGAACTGCTGACCTACCCCAAGCCCCTGGAGGCGGTGGTGGTTCCGCTGGGCAATGGGGCCTTGCTGGGGGGTGTGGCCCGCTGGATCAAGGCCCAGGATAAAGGCGTGCAAATCATCGCTGCGGTGGCCAAAGGCGCCCCCGCTATGGAGCAGTCCTGGCGTTCGGGTTCCAGGGTGGTGCACGAGCGTATCCAGACCATTGCCGATGGCATCGGGGTGCGCGTTCCCATTCCCGAGGCGTTAGAGGACTTGCAGGGCCTGGTGGACGAGATGCTCTTGGTGGAGGATGCGGCCATGCTCGAGGCCATGCAACTGGCCCATCGGCACCTGGGGCTGGTTCTGGAGCCCTCTGGGGCTGTGGGGCTGGCGGCCATCCACCAGTACCCAGCCCTTTTCGCCCATAAACGGGTGGCCACGATACTCTGTGGCGGCAACCTGACCGAGGAGCAGATGAACGCATGGCTATGAGCCCCCCTTCGTCGCCCCAGGCGGCTTTCGGGCAGGGGGTGCTGGTCTCGCTGCCCATTGCGGTGGGCATCGTGCCCTTTGGGCTGGTCACCGGCATCGCAGGTATCAAGGCGGGCCTGAGCGCAGCCGAAGTCACCCTGATGTCAGGGCTGGTCTTCGCCGGGGCGGCCCAGCTGGTGGCCCTGCAACTGATGGGGGCAGGGGCCTCCATCTTCTTTGTGTGGCTGGCCACCCTGGTGGTGAACCTGCGCTACATCATGTACAGCAGTGCTCTGGCCCGGCCCCTGGAAACCCTGTCTGGGCGCATGAAATGGCTGGCCGCTTTTTTGATGGTGGATCAGAACTTCGCCCTGGCCCTGGGCCAGTACGGGGTGCTGGGCCCGCGCCTCACGCCCTGGTTTTATCTGGGGATTGGCGCGGTGTTGTGGCTGAACTGGGTGGTCGCTACCTACCTGGGGGCGCTGCTGGGGGCGCGTCTGCCCGAGGCCTGGGCGCTGGACTTTGCGGTGCCGCTGTGTTTTCTGGTGCTGCTGGTGCCGGCAGTGCAGAACCGCCCCAGCCTGGCTGCCGCCCTGGTGGGGGGCCTGGTCTCTACGGCCCTGATCGGCCTGCCCTACCGCTCGGGGCTCTTTATTGGAGCCATTGTGGGCATCTGGGCGGGGG
>CAZIXH010000094.1:0-10881 GCA_964543055.1 uncultured bacterium | reverse complement strand
ATTTACAAGCCGTGTACTGGGCCGAGCTGCTGGCCTTGCTGGGGCTTTCGATTGGGGCCTGGGCGGGGCTGGTACCCTGGCTTGGCGTGGCGGCCCTGGCGGTATTGCTACCCCTGTCGCTATTTACCTTCCAGAAACCTCCCGTGCCGGCCAAGGTGGTGGGCTGGACGCAGATGGCCGTGGGGCTTCTGGTGGTGGGGGCCACGGCACTGGGTACTCGACTGGGATGGTAAAAGTAAACCTGTCTGCTAGCGAGGGGGCTGGCTAGGCGTGGGTCTTGGGCTGAAAAACTGCTTGCGGTTTTCGGGCCAGAACAGCCAGACCAGACCCAGCAGAGGTTGCACCAGGGGCAGAAAGCCATAATCAATGCCAAAGTCGTGCCAGACCGTGCGCCCAATGACCTCCGGCATCAGCAGACTCAGGGTGCCTACCAGCAACACCCCGACCATCCCGAACGAGAGGGCCCCCACCGAGACCCACCAGGCCCAGGGTTTGCGTATCACGAAGGCCACCGTCGCCACCAGCTAAATGGCCGCAGCCACCGCCGAGAGGGCCGGGGGGAAGTGATCGGTTACGCCGGGTTTGAAGAGAAGCTGATAGACCGCTCGAGCCCCCGCCGAAAGCGCCAGCAGGGGATAGGAAACCGCCAGGATTTGTCCAATAGCCCGGATTACTGTGGGTGTCAAAAACCTGCGCACGGTTTCAAGTCTATCCTGCTTATAGGGTTGCAAATGATTCCCATTACCAAATACTCCGTAAATCCGACTGGAATACTTGACATTAGCCCCAGACCCCCATAGACTCACCCTGGAGTCGCAAGCGGCTTGCAATGGTTACAGGAGGATGGAAGTGAACAAATATCGTGTCCTGGTGTTTGCAACGTTGGCGCTATGGGGTCTGGCACAAGCCCAACCGCAAAGCCTGACCCTTTATACGGGCCGAGGGCAAGGGCTGGTAGAGCCGCTGGTCAAGCAATTCGAAGCCGAGACCGGCATCAAGGTCAATGTGCGTTACGGACGCGATGCCGAAATACTGGCAGCGCTACAGGAAGAGGGAAGGCGAAGCCCGGCCGATATCTTCTGGGCCAATACCGCGGGCGCTTTGGGGGTGGCCTCCGAACGAGGACTGTTTATTCGCCTGGGGGATGCGATCACTCGAGTCCCTACTGCCTTTGTTCCGGCCAGCCGACAGTGGGTTCCCCTCACCATTCGCCTTCGGGTTCTGGCCTATAACCCCACAAAGGTCAAACCCGAGGATCTACCTAAAAGCATTCTGGACTTGCCCAAGCTAACCCAGTACAAAGGGCGGATTGGCTGGACGCCGACCTACAGCAGCTTCCAGGACATGATTGCGGCCATGATTGCGCTGCATGGCGAGGCGCGCACCCCGCCAGTGGTTGACCGAGATGAAAGCCCTCGAGCCCAAAGCCTACGCCTCCAACCCCGCCATGATGGAGGCCATTCGTTCGGGCGAAATTGACCTGGGCTCTACCAACCACTACTACATCCAGCGCTTTGTACGGGTAGGGCAACCCATTGGAACCTACTACTTTGCCGATGGAGACGTGGGTGGGCTGGCCCTGGTGACAGGCGCCGGTATTCTCAAAACCCACAAGAACCTGGCGGCAGCCAATCGTTTTTTGCTCTGGCTGTTGTCGCCCAAGGGACAGCAGTTTTTTGCCAGCGAAATCATCGAGTACCCGGTTGCCAGGGGCATAGTGCTCACCTCGAACCTGCTGCCCCTCAACCAAGCAATTGCCAAAAGCCCTACAGTGGACTTTGAAAAGCTGCCCCTTGATGCCGCACTAAAGCTTCTGCGCGAGGCGGGTTTGCTCTAGCACCGGGCTCGGATTGCAGCCGATGGCTACGGTCATCGGCTTTTTTGTCTGGCTGGGGTGCTTGTGAAAGGCTACAGGGTACATTTATCCCGGCTGGTTTTCTGGCATACTGTTGGGAAGTTATGAGGTCGTCCATCAATCCGCTTCGCCCGCTCTGGCTATCCCTGGGGTTTTTCTTTGCAGGACTGGGCTTTGTTGGTACCGTGGTACCGGGGATGCCCTCCACGGTATTTTTTATCCTGGCTGCTTACTTTTTTTCGCGTAGCAGCCAGCGCTTTCTTAACTGGGTGCTGAACCTTCCCAAAGTGGGCCCCATCGTACGCGATTACCGCGATGGCCTGGGAATGTCCCGTAAAGCCAAAATTTTCGCCCTCTGCATGCTAAGCTTTTTCGCCCTTACCAGCGCCATTTTTCTGATTCCAGTCTTCTGGGTGAAGGTAGTGGTCCTGGTACTTGGCCTGGTGGGCTTCTGGTATATCCACAGCCGCATTCCCACTAAAGAAATCGTCCTGGCTCGCCGTCAGGTGAGCGAGGCCCAGTAAACGAGGGTTTTTCTTGCAAGGCGCTCACGTCTGTGAAAGGCGTGACGCCCCAGTAAGGAATACTCGCACCCAAGGGGAGCAGGGTGCGAGTTCCAAGTCAATTTTGAAATCTTGAACTTGGCGTTGCGGATTCACCTTACTAGAGCAAAGGGCCTACCTGTCAAACTTACTCGAGCACTGCTAAGGTCGAAGCGACCACCGTTGCTGTTAGTTTCAACTCTAACTGCAATGCGGAAACTGCCCGATTTGAGGATATTGAAGGCTGCACTGTTCTGAGTCGCACTGAGCTGAATATTTGTGTTGATTGCTTGGGTACCTCCGGGGGCCACGTTGAAACTTGTGCTGCCGAGACCCACGTCTCCACCGGTGTTGTCATTCAGGTTTGTATCGCTTTCAGGGGCTATCCTGACCTCGTAATTCCCGGTCATGGTAATAGCTCCGGTATTGGTCAGGCTGCCTTGGATGCTTAGCTGTCCTCGCTCAAGAATATCAAGGCTTATGGGTAGGGGTACTTGCTGGCCCTCGAGGCTTGGGTAAACCACCAGATAGTAGCCAGTGGGGATATTCAGACTGCGCTGGTTCTGCGGAATAAAGCTGAGGACATTGACGTTGATGGTGTAGCGGGTAGCGGCGCTGCATCCAGCTAGTAACAAGAGTAGAGCAAGAATTGCAAGTCTAGGCATGTTTCACCTCAAAACCCCAAACCCAGGCTCAGGGCGATGCCAAACACGGTATTGCCTACGATGGGTGCTCGGTGGGTGGTCAGGGCCGTATCTACTGTGAACCCGGGGCCTACAAACCCGGCTCCCAACCCAAAGCGGAAGCCATTGTCGAAGCCCAACCCGGCCCGGAAGCGGGCGGGCCCCAGGCTGTACTCGCCCCCCACCCGGCCATAGAGGCCGGCCTCGTAGCCTAGGTCGCCTCCGACCATTAACGCGCCAACCTCGAGGGGTACCTGGGTTGCAGCGTTCAGGAAGAACGCCGGTACAAAGCCAAAGCTGCTACGCTCGCCCTGTGCTGTGATGGGGTTGCTGGAGGTACCATCCCAGCGCAGCTCGGTGCCGCTCCAGCGGGCAAAGCCCAGCGCGTTGCGGATGCCCAGGCCCACGGTGGTGCCCTGGGCTTCCATCACTACGCCCACATCGGCCCGGGCTCCAAAACCGCTGCCATTACCGGGAATGGTGTAAAACACGCTGCCCCGGTAAACCGGCGGCTGGTTGGGGTCGAACTGGCCTTGGGCGTCGGTCTGGACGCCTGCACTCAGGTTGCCCTCGAGGTAAGCCAGCCCATAAAAAGCCTCGCCTCGGGTACCCACATACAACCTGGCCGCGCCGAAGTCGGGGATGGGCACATCGGGCAGCCGGGTAGCATAGCCAAACCCCACACTGATGCCTGCTTGCGCCGTTCCGGTCAGGTTCAAGGCGTACTCGGTGTTGGGCTGGAGCTGTCCGCTCTGCAAAGCCTGGCGAAGGCGATCGTTGGGCGAAAGGCCCAGGCCAAAGCCCCCCGCGAAAAGGCCGAAGTCGAGGTAGAGGTTGCTCCCCAGGGAAAGCGGTATCCGCAGCAGGGGAGCGGGGGTGAGGGCCTTGCTGGAGCCTACCCCTGCGGGTGTGCCCAGTCCAAAGTCCAGGCTGATGGGGTTGCCCTGGTAGTCAGTAATCTGGAGGCCGGAGGCGTCAATGTTAATCTGAATTTCCGGGTAGCCCGTGTTGGGGTTGATAAAGGCCCTCGAGGAGGCCGGGTTGATCAGAAACTCGTAGGGTCGGGTGAACTGGTCGTAAAAACTCAGCACATCGAAAGGACTGTTCTCGTTGGTCAGGTTCGAGAGACCGCTCAGCGCGGGCAGGGGATTGCTTTCAGGCCGAAGAACCAGACCCAGCAACCCAACGGGCAGTTGAAAACCCTGGTCAGCACCGTACACTCCTCCCGGAAAAGCCGCATAGGCCGGGTTAAGATAAGCTGCGCCGGGCCCAGGCAGCACCAAACCGGCCATGCCCAGGCTGCGTACCCCCTGGGAGAGCCCAAGCCCTCCAGCCGCGATCACCAGTATCCACATCAGGTGTCTCATACCGTTCTGTATTTTAGGGTTACTGCGCTATCTCACTGGTTTACCTGTCACCAGAGGGTGATAAAAGCAATGGGTCAGGGCAATGGCCAGGGCATCCGCCAGGTGGGTGGGTTTGGGCAGCGTCTTAAGCCCCAGGATGGCCCGTACCATATAGGCCACCTGAGCCTTATCGGCCTGGCCGTGGCCCACCAGGGCCTGCTTGACCTGGGGCGGGCCGTAGCCATGAACCGGAATGCTTAGCTGGTCGGCTACCAGAAACACCGCTCCCATAGCCCAGCCTACCTTGTAGGCCAGCTCGTTTTGCCGGTAGAAAAACTGTTCCTCCACCGCAATGGCCTGGGGCCGGTAGGCGGCGGCAGCCTGGTACACCGCTCGGTACAGCCTGCCCACCCGCGCCGGGGCCGGTTCTCCGTGGTTGGTCTTGACCACTTCGGCATGGAGCATCCGGGCCTGCTTGCCGGCCTGCTCAACCACCCCCAGGCCCAGGTTGGTGATGCCAGGGTCAATGCCTAGGACAACCATCGCTCATAGCTGAAGGCAAATAGCTGATAGCTAAACTGCTTTATAAGCTATTAGCTATCCGCTATTGGCACGAAATCAGTTGCCCCGTTTGGGTGGGTAGTCGCCGTCACCGTAGCGGATAAAGGCGGGAATGTCGAAGTTGCCAACATCCACGTTGCTGCTCGGAAAGTCCATCAAAGGCCGACCCCCCGGCTTGGCGACCACGGCGCTCTCGTTGAAGCCTGCGGCAATCAGGATTACCCGCATCTCGTCCTGGGCCCGGTTGTCGTAGGTGAGGCCATACAGCACATCCACGTCTTCCATGCCGGTGGCTTCGCGGATATGCTCCACCACGCTGCTGGCTTCCATCAGCGAGATGTCCTCGTCGCCTACCACGTTGACCAGGAGCTTGCGGGCCCCATCTACCGAGCGGTCCAGCAAGGGGCTCTGGATGGCCGACTGGGCCGCTTCCATGACCTTGTTTTCGCCCCTGCCCGCCCCGATGCCCATCAGAACCTGGCCGGCTCCCGTGAGCAGGGTACGCACATCGGCGAAGTCCAGGTTGATCTGGCCGGGCAGGTTGATCACGTCGGTGATGCCCTTCACCCCGTGGTAGAGCACCCGATCGGCGATCATGAAGGCGTCCTTGGCCGAAACCTTTTTGTCCAGGGCATTGAGCAGGCGGTCGTTGGAGATGACCACCATGGCATCTACCTGTTCGCGCAGGCGTTTGATGCCTTCCTCGGCAGCCCGTAGCCGCCGTGGGCCTTCCCAGGCGAAGGGGCGGGTGACGACCCCTACCGTGAGCGCACCCAGGCTTTTGGCGATTTCAGCCACCACCGGAGCGCTTCCGGTGCCGGTGCCGCCGCCCATACCGGCGGTGATGAAGACCATGTCGGAGCCCTCGAGGTACTCGCCAATCAGCTCTTCGGCTTCCTGAGCCGCTTTCTCACCGATCTCGGGGTTGGCGCCTGCGCCCAGTCCACGGGTCAGTTTGTCGCCCAACTGGATGCGTACATCGGCCAGGCTGGTTGTCAGAACCTGGGCATCGGTGTTGGCGGCAATAAACTCCACGCCGGTAAGCCCCGACTCGATCATGCGATTGACCGCGTTGTTGCCTGCGCCCCCAAGCCCGATTACCTTAATCTGCACGTCACCCATAATCTCTCCTGGTTCCCTCTGCTGCTTGCTAGAGTGCTTTGAGCCGTTACGAAAATACCCCTAAAAAAAGTTCTTGAACATCCCCTTGATGCGCTCCCACAGTCCACTCGCGGCGCTGGCAGCGCCTTCGGTGTTGAGGACAGGCTTGCTGGCCGGGCTGGCTTTGCTGCGGCCTGGACGGTGGCGGGGTAGGGGCGCCTGGGCGGCCAGATTGGCCGCATGACGAACCAGCCCCACCGCTGTTGAGTGCGTCGGCGAGGCCACCACATCGGTGAGCCCCTGAACGCCTAAGGGCTTGCCCAGCCGAACAGGCAGGTTGAACTGCTTGCGGGCCAGTTCTTCCAGGCCGCGCACCATGCTGGCGCCGCCGGTCACGATGACCTTACCCACTGTGATCTCCAACGGCCCTAAGGCTTCGTCCACGCTCTGGCGGGCCAGGTGCAGGATCTCGCGCAGGCGCGGGCGAATGATGCGGGCTAAGTCGGGGGCCTGGTAGGAGATTTGCGCGGCTCCCTCCTGGCTCACCTCCAGCACCAGTTCGGGGTCGGCCAGCTCGGGCAAGGCTGCTCCGTACTTTTTGGCGACCCGCTCGGCTTCCTCTACCGGGATTTGCAGCAGTTTGGCGATGTCCTGCGAGACATGGTCGCCGCCCAGCGGAATGACCGCCGAGTGGGCTAGGCGGCCCTGACGGAACACGGCCACATCGGTGGTGCCCCCGCCGATGTCCACCAGCATCACGGTCATGGAAAGTTCTTCGGGCGAGAGTACGGCCAGCCCGGAGGCGTAGGCCTGCAAGACCATGCCCTGCAGCTCGAGGCCCGCATCTTCGACCGCTTTGCGCAGGTTGGTGAGGGGGCCCTTGCTCCCCGCAACCAGGTGAACGTCTACCTCCAGCCGCACCCCGGCCATGCCGATGGGGTCGCGGATGCCTTCCTGTCCGTCCACGCGGAACTCCAGGGGCAGCGCGTGGATGAGTTCGTAGTCGCCCTCGAAGGGATAGGCTTTGGCCTGTTCGATGGCCCGCTCCACATCGGTGGCCGAGATCTGCTGGCCCCGGCGGATGGCTGCCAGGCCGTGGCTGGTCACGCTGCGGACATGGGCTCCGGCCACGCCCACCCAGACCCGCTCGGCCTTGACCCCGGCCACCCGCTCGGCCTGGAAGATGGCCTGGCGGATGGACTCGGTGGTGCGCTCGAGGTTGGTGACCACGCCCCGGCGCAGCCCGTGTGAAGGCACGGTACCCTCTCCGATGATGTCCAGGATGCCATCGGAAGAGAGTTCACCGATGACTGCAGTCACTTTGGTGGTTCCAACATCCAGACCTACGAGAATCATCGGCGAGCACTCACCCCCCAGGAATACACATAGATACGGCTTTCCGGCGAAGCGCCGGGGTGCGCAAGAGGGTTGCTTGCGTCACTTTTGCCTATTCTGCGGGCTTTAGCCCAATCTTGCAACTCTCTGACGTTCTTGCCCCAAACATTAAGGTTCGGCGCCAGAATCTGATAACCCGCGACGCTATAGCGGATGCGCTGGGCATCTGGAAAAGTTTGGATCAGCAAAAGCAAATCGGCAATGGGAAGTTCGCCCCGCCCCTCGAGCACCGGGCTTCGCGCGGACGCACCTGGCAGCAGCACGCCATCGGCGCTCAGGCCGTAGCGCTCCTGGCCCCGAACCAGATGGGCGATGGGGGTGCGCTCTTCCAGCACAATCCGCAATCGGCCCGGTGCGGGGCGCTCGAGCAGGGCGGATTTGACCCAGGGGTTTTGCTTGAGGGGCTCGAGCCTGGAGGGCCAGGCCCACAGCCACGGACGCCCCGGCTCGAGGCCGGTTAGCCGCTCGATCTCGGCCCGCGAAAGCTGCCGGTTGCCCACGATCTCGACCTCCTCGATGGGCAGCACCACATAAGAACCCACCCCCACAGAGGCCAGCAGCAGGGCAATCAGAACCGCTCGAATCATCCCCACCTCCTGTCTGCCTGGAGCACTCGGGCAACGCTCAAAGACGCTGCCCATCCACTGGTTGGGCGGTTGCAACGTCCGGCGGGTATAGGCCCGTGGGCATTCCCGACCCGCCAACGCTCCTGCGCTACCATGCGCATTCTCATCGGCTCACCTCCGCCTCGGCGGGCGTGACCTCGCCCCAGATTTCCCACTCCACTTCGAGCGGCAGCACCGATTGCACCTTACGGATGAGGGCATACATCTCGGCGGCAGTGGCCCCACCCAGATTTACTAGAAAGTTGCCGTGCTCGAGGCTAATCATGGCTTTGCCCACGGTAGTGCCCTTGAGACCCTTCACATCAATCAACCGACCGGCTGAGTCGCCGGGCGGGTTTTTGAAGGCGCAGCCCGCGCTTTTCTTTTTGGGCTGGCCTTTGCGGGCCGCGTCTACCAGGGCTATCCGGGCCCGCACGGCTTCTTCGCTGGAGGGGGTTAGTTTGAGCTTGACCCTCGTCACAATGCTACCTTCGGGCAGTCCGGAATGGCGGTATCGGAAGCCCAGCTCCGCGGGCCGGTAGTGATGCAAACGGCCATCGTGGAATAGCTCCACTACCTCCAGGGCATCGGCCATCTCGCCGAAGCGGGTGCCGGCGTTCATCTTGACGGCCCCGCCTACCTGAGCGGGCACCCCGTGCAAACCTTCCAACCCGCTCAACCCCAGTCGTGCGGAGGCCTGGAGCAGGCTGGGCACCAGCGCCCCGGCCCCCACCCAGCCCGATAGGTCGGGGTTCCACTCGGCAAACTCGCCCGAGAGCCGGATGACCCGCTCCGGTACACCGGCATCCGAGACCAGCAGGTTGGAACCGTTGCCCAGCACCCGGTAGGGGGCCTGGGTGGCCTGTACCAGGTCGGCCAGGGTTTCCACCGTCCAGACCTCGGCCTCGCCCCCCACCCCGAGGGTGGTGAGTCTGGCCAGCGGTAGGCGGGCTATTTTCATGACAGTACCTCGACGCTCTTGCGTTTCCTGAGCCCGGCACCCCTGGCCCTGACCCCGGTCATACGGCCTCCTTCTGCGCAGCCAGAAGACGACCCAGCCTCGAGACACTCCCGGCGCCGATGGTCAGAATCAGATCGCCCTGGCTTGCGGTCTGGCGCAGGTAGCCCAGGATGTTATCCCAACTGTCGTAGCGGGCCTGGTGTCCCCGCGCATGCAGGTGTTCTGAGATGCGCCCGGCAATCTGGGCGCTGGTGAGACGGAGAGGGGTCTCCTCGGCGCTGTAGACATCGAGAATCAGGGCTTCATCGGACTGCTCGAGGGCCTGGGCGTACAAAGGCCACTCCTGCTCGCTACGCCCATAGCGGTGGGGCTGGAAGACCGCCCGCACCCGCAGGCCGGTGTTGCGGGCCGCTTTGAGCAAGGCAAAGAGTTTGGTGGCGTTGTGGGCGTAGTCGTCCACAATCAAAGCCCCGTTGAGTTCGCCCACCTTTTCAAAGCGGCGGCTGGCCCCGGTGTACTGGTAAAGCCCCTCCCGGATGGCCTCGAAGGGAACCCCTGCCACGAGCGCGGCAGCCGAGGCGGCCAGGGCATTGCTGATGTTGTGCTCGCCGGGCACTTGCAGGCGCACCCTGCCCAGGGGCCGGCCCTGCCAGACCAGCTCAAACTGGCTGCCGAAAGGCTCGAGGGCAATATGGGCGGCGTGGCAGTCGCCCTCCTGCAACCCAAAGCTGCTGCGGGGGCGGCCCTGGGTGAGGTCGTCCAGCAGACGCCAGCGGGGTTCGCTGTTGTAGATGACGTGCCGGGCCCGGCTGGCAAAAGACCGCACAGCGTCCTGGAGCGTCTCGAAGGAAGCGTGATAGTTGGGGCGGGCCTGACCGTCGGGCGAGACGTGGTCGGCCTCGAGGTTGGTGATCACCGCCACATCGAGCTCTAGAAAGCGAAACAGGGGGTCGGACTCGTCCACCTCGGCAATCCGGTAGTGCCCGGAGCCCACCTTGGCGCTGCCGCCAATCAGGCCCAGCTCGGCCCCCAACAGCACCGTGGGGTCGCTCTGGGCCGCGATAAAAATGCTGGCCAGCATGGAGGAGGTGCTGGTTTTGCCGTGGGAGCCGGTCACGCCCAGGCTATAGCCCCCCTTGAGAATTTCGGCCACTACCTGAATCCGCCGCCAGACCGGGATGCCCAGGGTGTGGGCCGTGGCCAGTTCGGGCTCGCTGTCCTTGATGGCGGTGGAGGCGACCAGCACATCCACACCCTCGAGGTGCGCCGGGCTGTGGCCCTGCTGAACCTGGATGCCCTCGCGCTCGAGCTGGCGGGTCAGGTCGGAAAGCTGGCTATCGCAGCCGCTGACCCGGTGTCCGTCCTTGCGCAGAATGCGGGCCAGCCCGCTCATGCTGATACCGCCAATGCCCATCAGGTGATAATGCTTCACGCCGCCTCCAAAACGATCTGGGCCAGCCGCTGGGCTGCTCCGGCTGGCGACAACCCCCCAAGTCTATCGCGGATCTGGGCCCGCGTGGAGTGGTCGAGCAGAGTATTAAGCGCAGCTTCAAACTGGGCCCAGGACTCAAGCCGCAAGGCCGCGCCGCGCTCAGCATAAAAGCCCACGTTGGCCCACTGGGCGCCCCCGTCCAGGTGGCGCGGCAGCGGCACCCCCAGCACCGGTACCTAGTGGTAGGCCGCTTCGGACATGGGACCGGCCACGCACCGGGTGATGGCAACGTCGGCGGCGCTCCAGGACAGCACGCTGTCCATGGAGCCCCGCACGAGGGAGTGGGGACGTCCGAGGGCCTGAGGTTTCGGGTACCACGGCACCCCCCACGGGTGCAGCA
>CAZIXH010000093.1:0-4315 GCA_964543055.1 uncultured bacterium | reverse complement strand
TTGTTTTTACTTGTCAGGCGCCCTCCCAGCTCTACAAGGGGGAGATCGTCGTACACGTCGGTGGTGTAAAAGGGCAAGCCGAGACCCGCCCCAACCACCAGGCTAGGGCCCGGCGCAACCTGAGCGAGTTTGAAGACTGGGGCAACGTAACCTGGCTCGAGACCGACCTGGCCCAGGCCCAGCTACCCCCCGGCACCTTCGACGGCGTGGCGCTGGACCTGATGGAACCCTGGACAGTCCTCCCTGCCGTAACCCCAGCCCTCAAGCCCGACCGCTTTCTGGCCTGCTACCTGCCCAACCTGACCCAGGTGGTGGCGCTGCTCGAGTACCTCCAGGCCCAGCGCCTCCCCTACCTGGTAGAGCGCACCCTGGAAGTGCTGCACCGCGAGTGGGACGTGCGCCCCCCCATTGCCCACCCCAAGTTTCAGCAGGTGGGGCATACGGCGTTTTTGGTGCAGCTTAGGCGGGTTGGGGAGGTCTAACGGCTGGCGCATAAGCCGCCCGCGAGCGAGGGAGCGCAGCGAGCGAGCGAAGCGGGTCGGCTTGATGCGCGTGTTAGCCTGCGCCAACTGATTGAAACGAGACAAACTTATGGCTTCTTGCCGCGAACATAGATACAAAAAATCGCATCACCCAATCGAAAGCTCGGGTCATCCAGAAGGTATGTAAAACCTTTGGGTTCTCTTGAAATGCTTTGCCGTCTCTTCTCCCAAATTTGACGCACAACAGGGGTCAAATCCGTTACTTCGGCTTCCACTAACCCTGCTTCTTCCATCCAGCGAAGAAAATCATCTTGCGTGCCTTCACACAGGTATTCCAGACCAATTTCCCGAAATTCAGTACGCACATCTTCGGAAAGTGGCTTGACCACAATTACATCCGTCAATGCCATAATGCCACCCGATTTGAGTACACGCGCCATTTCGGGTTGTCCAATTTCTGTCGGAGAGGGGGTCGGAAAGACAATAAATTCGCTCACCAAAGCGTCAAAGGTGCTATCAGGGAACGGGATGCGCGTCTTCTCGGCTTGGTGAAACTCGACCATATGCTCTATCCCTTGCTCCTGCGCCTTTTGTCGAGCACGTTCCAGCAGTTGAGCGTCGAATTCTATACCAGCGATTTTGCTCTGTTTCATTCTTCTTGCCAGCCAAAACGCCACATCGCCGCCAGCACTGCACAAAACGAGGACGTTTTTGCCATCCAGCGGCTTCAAATCCGTCTCGAACCGCTCCAGCACAGGGGATAATAAGGCTATTTCATTCTCTGTCCATTTCATTTTGCACTCCTTGCGCGAAGTGCGATTGTAAGGCGCAGGCTAACGACTAAGCTGAAGCGCGCCGCTGAGGACGCGTGAAGTAGGCGCCCAACTCACCGGCGTCGCTTCGAGCGCCTAGTTAGATTTCGTTAAGTTTGCGCTGCAGCTCATGGCTGTTATCAAAAACGGCCTTAACTTCCGTCTTCGTAAAACCCAGCACCTGGAGCAAATGGAGCTGAAAAATGGCTTCCATTTTTTGACATAGCAACCAGAGATCCCTGCCAGCGATAGCCGCCGACTCCAAAGATTCGTCGTAATGCGTCAAATAATTTCTCGTATCGACGATGGACCTTATCAATTTGCTTCGAGCAGCACTATTTCCTAGTAGCTCTTTGAATGGCTCGATTATGCTCTTAATTCTTTGACTAAGGCTAAGCTCGTTCCCGTGTGATAGTCTTTTTGATAGCCACTCCCGGCTCGCTTCTGGGCACTGCATAATCAATCGTTCCTTGAGTTCGTTAAAGACCGTTTCCTCCATCAACTTGTCATTAGAAGTCCTGCGATGGTAGGTTTCCAGACCCTGCGCTAACGCCAAGAACCTGCTTTCCAAGTATTTATGCGCACCGGTCTTTGTGGAGAAATACAGGTTTAGAGCGGGATCGATTTCTTCGTAAGCTTCAAGCCAGTTGTTGATAATTCGCTCTGCATCGTCTGCAATTTCTCCAAATCGGAATAGCATACTATGCCAATCGATCTTTGGCGGATTGTTTTCGAATGGCAGACTCGCGTAATAAATTGACATGCGCACTGGAACAGTTCTGCCGTCGCCAACATCTTGAGTGATTGAATTGGAGGTTGCGGAAACCTGCTCTATGCAGACGGTTTTGTCGATAGCGAAGCACAAAAGAGTGACAATCTTGTAAGCTGCTGAGACAAAGTCATCGATCGGACGTTCATTCTCGGATTCAATTTTGAAGAACGTCTTCTGTGTAATCTTGGCCTCTCTTTGGCTCGAAAAACAAGGAAGAGTCCAAGAGAACGTGATTAGTAACTTCATCCCGTCGTGGAGATCCAGCGATATTTCGTTTGGCGGCACGTACGTAATTGAAGCGGTTCGCTCCTCAAAGTTGTGCTGTACCTTTATCCCACTTAAACCGACCCACTCATCTATGCCCTCTACCGAAAATTGCAGTTCATTTAACAACACAACTTCTTTGTCATCATAAGCGACACCGACAAAGGCCCGGTTAACATGGATCGTCGATTTCGAAATACCTCCGAAGGAAATATTCTTGTTTCTGTAGAAACAGTTATCTAATGTCACTAGCCCGTACTTTTCAATATGACCGTTAATTCGGTCTAATTCGTCCTTTCCGTTTATGGCCTTATTTAGACCATCAACGCTCTCATCGAAGAGTCCGACCACCTCGAGCTCAATTTTTCCGCCATCTCTAATAGTAAGAGTGCCGGGTATCCTTCTGTCCGGAGCCGAAGGAAGCCAGAAGTAGCCTGCCCTTTTGAATTCGTCACTTACGCGCACGCGGCCTCCCGAGAAATCTAACTAGTAATTACACCGCACCTGCAGTATAAAACCCTCCTTAGAGGAGTTATACCGAAGTGGCGAATGCCGATAAACCACCGAAAATGTATTCACCCAAAACCTCCCCTTTCCTGAACTCAGTGCGCGAGGCCATCAGGGTTCGCCATCTGGCCCGCAGTACCGAACAATCGTATTTATACTACATCACCGACTTCATCAGGTTCCACGGTAGAAAACACCCAAGGGAGTTGGGGCTAGAAGAGGTAAGGGCCTACCTAACCGATCTCGCAGTCAACCAAAACGTATCGGCCTCTACGCAGAACGTAGCCCTTTCGGCCCTGCTGTTTTTGTACAAGACGGTACTCGAGAACCGGCCAGCCTCCAAGTTCTGAAGCGGTCAGGTCCTCTCCAAACCCCTATACTTGGCCGTGGTAGGGCCGGATGGAAGGTTTGCTGATTCATGCAGTGGTGCGCGAGCTGGCGGGGCAGCCTGGGATGGGCGTGTCTGAATGCAACCCATACCACCAAGATTACATGTATTCCTGGCTCAAGATTCGCTTGACCTCAACGTCTAGTTCCGGAATTTTGTTGGCGACAACGTCCCACACAAGATCATAATCCACACCAAAATACCCATGAATGAGGCGGTCACGCATTCCGGCTATGGCCCGCCACTCGATGGCCGGGTATTTTTGCCGCAGGGCATCGGGTATCTGTTTTACCGCCTCGCCAATCACCTCGAGGCTGCGCACGTATGCCCGCTTCAGAGTCTCGCTCTGCAAAAAAGTGGTTCTGTCGAGGTTGGCAGAAGTTTGGAGAATGTAGCGAGTCTCTACCAGAATATGCTGCAAGTACTCACGCGCCGAGAGCGGCATATTCAACCTCACCCAAAATATGCGGGCCAATGTATGGGCTCAGAGACTCGGTTGTAATCAGGTCAACCCTGCGACCTAGCAAGTCCTCGAGAAAGAAGGCCAGGTGCATGAAACGGTCAAAGGTCTTCTGACCGGGCTCAAACTCGACCAGAATATCCACATCACTCTGGTCGCGCGGTGCATTGCGAACAAACGAACCAAAAACCCCACAACGCCTTACCCCAAAGCGGCGCAACTCAGCTTGATGCTCGAGCAAGCGGGTCAGGACTTGTTCTTTGGTTTGCACCGGCTGGGTCATTTGGTATAACTCCATCGGAATTGTAGCACGGCTTCCGTGCAGTGCGAAGAAAAGCCCGGCTAGCCTCCGAAGTCTGAAGCGGTCGGGCCCTCTCCAAACCCCTATACTTGGCCGTGGTAGGGCCGGATGGAAGGTTTGCTGATTCATGCAGTGGTGCGCGAGCTGGCGGGGCAGTTGCCCCTGCGCAGCCTGGGCTGGGCCTTTCCGGACGAAGGGACGGCAGCGCTCTTGTTGGAGGGGGTGGGCAACCTGGTGCTGCGCTACCGCCCGCCCAACCCCATCCTGACGGTGGCGCCGGGCCGCCTGGGGGGCGAGGCCCGACCCCCTTTCCCGCGGCTGCTGGATAC
>CAZIXH010000092.1:0-3139 GCA_964543055.1 uncultured bacterium | reverse complement strand
GTATGCGCTCAAGTGGAAAGAGCAGGGTCGCAGCTTCTATCACGCGGTTTTTCGCAAGATTGCCGAAGACCCTACCCCCTGGCCCCCCCTACCGAGGTATCCCATGCCCCATGCCCTGATGTCTGGTACGCTACCCGAACTCAATCATTTCGAGAAAACCGTGGTTCGTTTTGCGGGTGGCACCGCCGTACTGCTCGAGGCCACCCGTGCCCTGGGCCCTGAAGGTGGCTACTACTTTCACACCCACATCGAGGAAGAAGACCTGATCCAGGATGTGCTCCTGGAAGCCCGCCCCAGTGCGCATGGGTTGTATGTGGGCATCTCGCGTTTTGGTGCACCGCTCAGCACCGCAGGGGTGCGGGCTGCGGTGGAATGGCTGGTGGGCTGGCTCGAGGGCCAGGGTCTAACAGTAAAGCAGCGGTCGTACTAGGCAGTCTTTCGTAAAGCGATGTCAATCTTGCAGATGTGCTGGGTCAGCCAGTCTGCTAGCAAGGCATGCAGGCTTTCCAGTGCTGCAACGGAGACTTGATTGGGCGTGTGTTCGCGGTTGAAGTCGGCCCATAGCTGCAAAAACTTGTTGTGGGCTTCCTTGTTCTTCTGGGCCGCCTTGCAGCCCCGCAGAGCCATGCAAAGCTCCTCGTAGGCAAAATGGGTATTAACGTAGGCATCCAGAAAGATAAACACGTCCTCCACCGCACCCCGGTCAAGCGGGCCTGTTTTGCCCTGCTCAATCAGGTTCTCGATGCGGTTGACATAGTCAAACAGGTTCTGATGCTGAAGGTCGGTTCGCGTATCGCCGACCTTGTACTGTTCGCTCCACTGGATTGGCATGCTCACCCCCGCTCGAGGTTTGTGCGGAGCATTGTAGAGGGGTGAGGGCAGAAAAATGTCCCGATACGGGCTAAGGAGTGCTGCCACTACCTAACTGGTTGAACAGCACAAAACCCAGCAGGCCAAACCACAGCAGGAGCAAAATCACACTGCCCCAGCGCTGCCAGAAGGTAGGTTTCTTTTCCGGCTCGGCAATCTGGGTGGTGAGCACTTCCGGGTCGGTGCCGCTTTGCAGGTGAACCGGCTGGCCGTTGTTGGCATCCAGCGGCAGGGCATAGGGTTTGGGGTTTTCAGCTACCTGGCTGCCAATCGTGACCACCACCGCGCTGATGTTGTCGGGGCCGCCCCAGTCGTTGGCCAGTTTGATCAGCTTGGCCACCGCCGGTTCGGGGGGGTTGGTGAGGATCATCTCGGAAAGCACCTTGTCCTCCAGTACCCCACTGAGGCCGTCCGAGCAGAGCAAAAACACATCGCCGGGCCGCACCTTGAGACCCACCAGATCTACCCGCGCATTGGGAAACGAACCCAGGGCATTGGTAATAACGTTGCGCCAGCGGTGGTTGCGGGCCTCGTCCTCGGTGAGCAGGCCCTGGCGCACCCGGTCGGCCACCCAGGAGTGATCCTGGGTCAGTTGCAAGAGTTCCCCGTCGCGCAGCAGGTAGGCCCTCGAGTCGCCCACATGGGCAATCAGGGCATAGGGCAGGTCGAGCCACAGGGCCGTACAGGTGGTGCCCATCCCCCGCGATTCGGGCTTTTGCCCGGCCAGGTAGATGGCCTCGTTGGCGGCCTCGTAGGCTTCCAGCAGCCCCTGTGGCGAGGGCTCACTGCGCTTGAGCACCTCCACAATCTGGCTCACTGCCATCTGCGAGGCCACCTCGCCGGTTCGATGGCCGCCCATACCGTCGGCCACGATAAAAATACCACCGTAACTGGTGACGATCTGGTTCACCGCATCCTCGTTGAGGGCCCGCTTGCGGCCTGGGTCGGTCAGGGCCGCTGCAAAGACCATCGGGAGGCTGTCGGAACCTGGCATACAAGGGGCATTATAGGCCACCCCAGGGGAATGTGAGGCTAAAAATCACACAGCCATTCGTAACAGAGCGCTCTTCCCACTGTTTTGAGCTATCCGACTCCAGGAAAGCTTTGTCCTGAACAGAACTGTGGCCGCCTGGATGGGTGGTCACGTCTGTGAAGGGCGCAAGGTGGCCCAATTGCAGTGGTCTCATCATTTGCCTCATGGCTTTTGCCCTACCCTGGAGGGTGTGAGACCGTTCTATTTCAATCTACCGCGGGGCCCTGTGGGGGTGCTTTTGCTGGTGCTGGCCGGAACGGTGGGGCTGTTTCTGGTGTTCTGGCTCATCACCACCTTATGGGTATTGGCCGTAGGGGCCGGCATCGTCGGTGCTCTGGCCTACGGGTGGCGGCGGCTCGAGGCCCGGTTTCGCCGGGGGCGCTGGCGCAGGCTTCCCGAGCGGGTTCGGCGCTGGGAAGACTGATTTGGGCCGAAAGCCCAAAGCCAAAAGCCTCACGCCGGAGTCCGGCTGGGAAGGGAGGAAGTCGAAGTCTATCCTGCTCGGCCTTGCACAAACGGCCAGCAGCCTACCTAGTTGCAAACCAGGTTCACAGCCAGTGCCTTTCCTCTGCCATGCGACCTGAGACCCGAGACTTGCGACACTTACCAGGCACCTTTGCTCAAACACTCGGCATAAAGCGGACACCCCTCACAGCGCGGTTTGCGGGCGGTGCAGTGGTAGCGCCCGAACAGAATCAGGGCGTGGTGGACAAACACCCACTTCTCTTTGGGGAATAGGCGCTCGAGGTCGGCCCCAATTTTCTCCGGGTCTTTCTGCTGGGAGAACCCCAGTCGGCTCGCAAGGCGCATCAGGTGGGTATCCACTGCAATCCCCGGCACGCCAAAAGCCGCCCCTAGCACCACCGTGGCGGTCTTCCAGCCCACGCCGGGCAGCTCACGTAGCTGGGCCTTGTCCACCGGCACCTCGCCCCCGTGCACCTCCACCAGCTTCCGGGCCAGCAGCACCAGATTCCTGGCTTTGGCACGGTATAGGCCAATGGTCTTGATGTAGGGCTCCACCTCCTCTGGTGTGGCCTCTGCCAGGGCGCGGGCATCGGGAAAGCGCTTGAAGAGCGCTGGGGTGGCTTTGTTCACCGAGGCATCGGTGGCCTGGGCCGAGAGCACCGTAGCTACGAGCAGCTCAAACGGGTTGGTGTGGGCCAGCTCGGTAGCGGCCTGGGGGTATAGCCGCTCCATGACCGAGAGCACCTTGGCTGCTCGAGCCTTCCGGGCTTT
>CAZIXH010000091.1:0-10788 GCA_964543055.1 uncultured bacterium | reverse complement strand
CAGACGTAGCCGCCCATCCAGGCGGCTACTGTTCGCTCCAGGACAAAGATTTTCTAAAGCCGGATGGCTCTACATATCTGAAGAGCACTCTATGCAACGTGGCTGCGGCCCTTGCATCTATTGCTTAACTCGAAAACGAAGGCAAATGACGCTTGCTTGGACTCGGAGGCCTCACTCGCCCCTCTACTCCACCTGCGGTTAGTATTTTGCCCATAGTGGACAAAACCGCCCTGGCGCCAACCAATACTTGCGCTCGGTGCACCTATTTCGCCCTAAGCTGCTCATAGGCAGCACAAACTCGATCCAGTGCAAATTTAACCTCTTCTAATCTGTTGAACCGACCCCAACCAACCCGCACGGTGGCGTAAGCCAGGTCTCTGGGCAGGCCGATAGCGGTGAGGACATAAGAAGGCTCTGGTGCGCCGGAATTGCAAGCCGAGCCCATGCTTAAGGCCATCTCGGGTAGGTTCAGAATCAGGGCATCGGCTTCCACGTCGGGAAAGGTAATGCTGCTGTTGCCAGGCAAGCGGCAGTTCAGATCTCCATTGAAGCGAGCATTTGGAATTCTGGAACGGATACCTAGCTCAAACGCATCACGCATTTGCGCAATGCGATGGGCTTCCTCCTCTAAAGCTGCCTCAGCAATCGCACAGGCAACTCCAAGCCCGACAATCCCCGGCACGTTGAGGGTTCCCGAGCGCAAACCCCATTCCTGACCCCCACCCAGTACCTGCGGCACGAGCGGGTGCTTCTTCAGGTCTTGCCGAAGGTACAAGGCACCCACACCCTTAGGGCCATAGATTTTATGGGCGCTGAGGGAAAGCAAATCCACTCCCCAAGCCCCTACATCCACTGGAACCTTGCCCACTGCCTGGGCAGCATCGCAATGAACGAAAGCTCCGGCTTCTTTTGCCAGCGCTGCGATCTGGCCAATCGGTTGCAGGGTACCTATTTCGTTGTTGGCCGCCTGCACGGAAACCAGGAAGGTATTGTGGTCAATGAGGTGCCGGGCTGCCTCGAGGTCAACCCTTCCCGTTGAATCAACCGGCAGAAACACCAGCTCGAAGCCCTGTTGGGCCAGCCTCCGCATGGGCTCGAGCACAGCCTTATGTTCGATGGGGGAAGTCACCAGGCGCCTGCGAGAACCCCTATATCCTGCTGCTAGGCCAAAAATAGCAAGGTTGTTGCTCTCGGTAGCGCCACTGCTGAACAAAATTTCACTGGGTTTAGCCCCAATAAGCTGGGCTACCTGATAACGGGCTTGTTCAACCGCATCGGCGGCGTTGCGGCCCAAGGCATGCAGGCTGCTCGAGGGGTTGCCATAATGTTCGGTAAAAAAGGGAATCATGGCATCTACAACCCTGGGGTCACAGGGCGTAGTTGCATGATTATCCAAATAGACCGCTTTCATTCGCTCTCGTTTTCAAGGTACTGTTCATACTGCCTATACTCGCCATCCAGAATATAGAGCTGATTCCAAATCAACTGTCTCAGCTCGAGGGCGGGCTTGAGACAGTAGGTTTCAAACTCCTCCGGACTAACTTCTCCATGCGGAAACTGCAACTTCATAAGACCGCTGGCAATCGCACGGACCGACTCTTCGTTGCGTCTGTAAGGGCGCTCTCCTTTCAGCCGGATATGACGTGCACAGTACTGATCGGCGCTGAAGTCGTCCCGCAAACTGAGCAAAATATCCCCGAAAAAGTCTGACTTTAACCCTGTTGCAAACTCGGTTTGAGGACCTATCAAGTAGTGACTGCTTAACTTTGGAAGCTTCCAACCTGGAATCATGCCTCGAATGCGATCGAGAAAGGCAGTCTCTTGCAGGAACTTTGGCAACTCTTCCACGACCACCTCTCGAAGGGGCCGTTGGTTTTCATCTAATGTAATGTTGGCCAACAGCACGAGGCCGCAGTCACTAGCTGTTTCGTGAAGCCCCCCCCGGGTGAGTTTCCCATTTGCTAGGTAGCCTTTCAAACCGCCCACAATCTCTTCTGGTTTCTCAAATTTAAGGGTTTGTACCTCGTCTAAAACCACCACAGCGAGGCGGGCTAGCAACCCCCACTGTCCTGTGGCATTGTTGACGAATAGGACGGCTGGTGAAACGTTACCCCCACTCACCAAGCGCACCTTGGGACTAATGTTTTCGTAGATGTAGCTTTTTCCGGTTCCCTTGGGTGCTAGCTCCATCAAATGTAGGTTCTTTTGTACAAGTGGCAGCAACCGGCACAACAAAAGTGTTTGCTCTTCCTGGGAAAACGCACTCGGCACATATCCCATGGATATCAGCAGCAATGACCGCCACTCCTCAAGAGAGAAAACCCGACGCGATTCCTTGAACAAATCAAGGTTTACAGTTGCCTGCATGGGCCTAAAACTTAAAATTGCGGGCCCATCTGACAACCGGCTGATCTCGGTAACTCCCCAGACCCCCTGGCGCAAGAGATCGGGATATTGGTTTAGTAGCTCGTTCGAGATAAACGCATCGTTAATACCAAGAAGGCTCATCTTAGCAAAGTGAGACGGTTTTTTTACGCGAGTCAAGTCTACTTCAGCTTGAACAGGGGTCAATACACGTACCGTCTCGCCTTGTGCAATTTTGTGCTTAATAACATTCTGTTCGTTAGGGCCCGGAATCACGCGTTTAGCCCACTCCTGCACCTTATATGCCTCTTCCAGCGTGAGCGGGCCCACTCCAGGCACAACACTTTCTAGAACCCACTCGGCCACATAAGCGGGCACCCCCCGTTTTTGTAACTGGCTCATCAACAGCCGACGCTTGTCTATCGCCAGGCGCCCAAAAACCTGGCTGACTTTCTCACTTAGGCTCGCTATGGTTGCACTCTCACCGCTCACGTTAAGCCCTCTAGAGGATTATCGCCTTGGTGGTACATCTCTTCTACCGCTAAGCGTACCTTTGCTTCAACATATGCTTGCCGTTGGTCCGGCCAACGGAAGGACACCTGGGCCTGCAAAGAATCTACATCGCGCCTCGAGGGCCACGAAAGAATTTCGAGTGAGAACTCGAGCGTCCCCATAGCAGGTATTGTCTGTTGAATGGCAAACGTCAGCCTCCTCTGTTTTTCGCCAAACGTAAGCTCTAAAAGCGTAACTGGAATCGAGTTGGGGTTTCTGACTTGCAGCTTGGCTTGCCCAGCTCGCTCTGCTACACCTTTGCCCAGGATTTCAGCCTCTATATCCATCAGCTTGTGATCTCTAGCCAGTTCCCACCAGGGAATTAAAACCTCCTCGGGGTAGATACCCCCGTGCGGATAAGCATCCACCCCACGCTTTCCATCCTGCATAAGGAAGGACTCCCCGGACAAAACCACCACACAATCCTGAGGAAGCCCAAACGCATCCCGATGAAGGTAAGCCAGGTCTCCTTTGATTTCAAGGCTATTACGGATTTCTAAGTTGCCAAGCGCGGCCCTCTGGCGGGATTGGGCACTATTTGGAAGTGGATGAACCCTCGGGGCCTCGGCCATAAGACGGCCATGATCGGTAGTTACCACAATCCTTAGTGGAATTTCACTTGGAAGAGCAAGTGCGAGCTCGGTTAGGCGCAGGGCAAAACCCGTCAGAATACCCCTTGCGTTTCTCAGTGCCACATCCTTGCTGGTCGCATTGTGGTAGGTACTGTCCGGTTCTGGGTCTTTCCAAATAATTAGGTCTTCTGGCTTAGCGTAAGAGAGGGCTTCCTGGACATCTTTGTCTTTTGTTAGAACCCTGCCGAGGTCGGGCTGATCTTTTGCTAGGGCAGGCTTGACCCCTTTCAAAAGCGCAGGTTTGGCGCACTCGGTAATGGTCGGTAAAGGAGCAAAGGCCACTTCAGCTTGCAGCAGCGTGATGCGCTGGCCAGCGTCGAATCGCCGAATCTCCTCCCAAAGATGTTGCATGTCCACGTAGCCTAACCCGTCCAGCACGACCAGGAGGGTTACAACCCCAGGCTTCCGCAGTTGTTGGGCCTTAACCCAGCTCAAGTAGGAGCGGGCCGGCCCATCGGAAAGGGCTTCCTCTTTGTAAAGGCGCAGGTACTGTTCGGCAAACTGCCTTCCGATTTGCGCAGTGGTTGAATTCTGATCGGAACGATCCGTTGCCCAAATCCTGTAGGGCAAATATTCCTGGATGAACCATGATCCAATCTTTGAAGCATCCGTCGGCACCGGACCCGGAACCTTAGGAGGAAGAAGTTTGCGTAGTTTTTCTCTGATAGACCCGTACACGTAATTCTCAATCAATCGGAGCGACTCCAGAGTCAGTTGTTCTGGATGTTCGATGTAGTAGCTTGCACTAACTTCAGCCGCAATGGCCAAAACACGCTTATCAAACTTGTTGCTGGAAAGAGCATTCAAGAGTTCATCAGGGTCTTGGAGTACCAGGCTTCTAAACTGATCCCGCAGGCGTTGAACCAGTTTTGTTGATAGCTCAACTGGGAAATCACCCCAGCCCAAGGGCTCATGCACCCCCAACCATCTTTTCAAAAGGGCAAATGCGCTTTCTCCGTCAACTACCTCATAGGCAGTGCGTTCTTGACCCATGTAGTTAGTTTTGTACCAGTCACCAAGGTAAGCCAGCAAAACCCTTTCTGCTTCGTGGGGCTCGTGCTCCAGCCACCATAACAGCCAGTTTGCCGCGTGACCTGAGCCTGGCTCATCACCCCACCAGGACTTGTTCCACAACAGCTTGGCAAGTTGGGGAAGTTGAAGTTCCTGCTCGGAAAGTAACCGCTCACCAATAGATTCTGCAAGCTTCTTGGCTTGTGCAGGGGATAGATTTGGGCATAGCTGAAGAAGACGACTCGCAGGCGACTGCAATATGTTAACCCTAAGACCTCGTGCCCTAGCATAGTCCTCTGCCCAGCGGCATAACACCTTGCCGCGAATGACTCCTGGGGCGGGTGCAGCCAACATTTTCAGCAAGCCCACCTCGCTCTCCACAACCTCCCAACCATCGGGTATGGGAGCATCTGCGTTGGGGTCGAGGTATAGCTCCAGGCTCATGCCAACTCACTTTGGAGCAGTTTTTGCAGGCGCTCTAAGCAGCCCTCGCGCTCAGATGGACTCAGGCGCAAGAAGAGCTGCTCGATGCGGTCTCGAGTATTCTGGTCGAGTTTCTGCCTCAGCAGGCTCCTAAGCTGAGTGAGTTCCTCTCTACCTTGGTTTGTTAGGAATGGCGGCGGTGAGCTCAGCTGCTCTTCAAGTAACTCTGGTTGGCCACTTTGCTCTATTTCTTGCCTGAGCCGGACCAGCCATTCCTTGGCCTCGAGCTCTTTTGCCGCCATCTGTTGTTGAACATCAGCAATCAGAGCTTGTCCTACCTGGAGATGCGGCTCTCCCAAGTCGCTAAATAGTATGTTGAGGTCTCGGATTCCGTCAAGCAACTTTTGGGCTTGGGTCGGGTTTTCAAACGGCGAAGTTCGGAGGGTACGCAGGCTATCCAAGTACTCGCTGAGCCTGTCTGCCTGCTCCAGAAGTCGTTCGGCTTCCCTGGCCAGGTCCGTACCGACAACACGCCCCGCGAGATCCTTGAGTTCCGTTAGCAGCCTCCGTACTTCGGTGAGCTCTCGGGCATTCCCCAAGCGAATGCGGCATTTTTCCAGTACACCTTGTAACGCGCCAATTTCACCTTCCAGCCACTTTTGCTTATCAAGCAAAGCCTGCTTCAATCCAGCCCCGGTTGCCTCTTCGAGCCACTGCCCTACCAGGGCTTGCTGCCCACGAAGTGCTTGCAGGGTGGTCACAGACGTGAGGGTGCGCAGAAGTTGCTCGAGTTCTTTATCCCGCCGCTCTTGACCCAACCGCTTTTCAACCTGGGCGCGAATTTCCTGCAAACGCCCCTGCTCCGAGCTCGGCAGAAAGCCTGGCACTTGCTGAAGTTTATGCTTCAGAGCTTCGGGACGACCCGATGAAACTTGCTGCTCTATGTTCGCAAGCCAGTTTCTGGCTTCGTTCTCTTGGTTACGAACATAATCTTGCACTCTTGCGATGGCGCTTTCGACAGCGTCTTTTTGGATATCGCTCAGAGCAAGGGCAGTTTTGATTTCCTCGAGCTGAGCTATGCGTTGCTGGGCGTCTTGTGGAGTGTGTAGCGAAGGCTGTGCCTCCGCCTGTGAAAGGAGGCCGGCCACCTCCGAGCTGCGGTGACTCAGGGCTTCTAGCTTCTCGTGCCACTCGGTGTTTTCATATTTGGCCAGGGCTTTGTTGATGCGGTCTCGTAACTCCCGAAGCTGGCTGGCAGTAGAAAGATTGGGAAGCTCACTTTCCCAGGCCCTGGCCTGGTTCTCAAGTTCCACAATGGCCCGGTCTAGCTCCGCCTGCTTCTGCGCGACTGCCGCTGCAATGCGCGCACCACCTACCAGAGAACCTAGCCTAGCTCTGCGGCGGCGTAGGTCTGTCAAAGCTCCGCTAGTGGGTGTTTCGGCAATTTGCTTGAGGGTGGTTTCCTCTTGTAGTTCAGCCGCGCGCAGCGTTACAAGCTGTTTACGAAGATTTTCTAACTCATTGTGTAAATGTGCTGGCAAAAAGGGGTGCGATTTGGCAAGTTCGGCCTCCAGCTGGCCTAAATTATGTTGCTCGGCCAGACGTGAGCGGCAACTTTCGAGCCAGCTCGAGGCTTCCTTTTCTTGGGTTTCAATGTACTCCCGAATTGCCTGGGCTTTCTCCTCGAGCTTCTGCTTATGGGTTTCACTCAAAGAACCCTGGTATTCCTCTGGAAGTCTGGAAAGGCGTAACAGTAAATCCGTGGCTTCTTCGGAAGTCCGTGGCAGATTAGCCTCTACCCCTTGAAAAAATGCAATCAGTTTACGCAAACGTTGCTCGGCAGCCTCAATATCCCGAATATCCGCAGTGCCTTCAAAACGATTCCTCTCGCGGAGGATGACTCTTTCTAGGTTTTGGGCAGCCTGGACACTGTCTAGAGCATCAATTTGTGTTTCCAGGCCCAGGATAAAAGCCTCGAGCCTTTTGACTTCTGTTTGTATCAACTGCTTTTTGGCCACCGCCGCCTGTTGCACCTCTTCTGAAGTGTGCGTCAAAAGCGGCTCGAGTTCCTTCAGCTCCTTACGCAGTTTGGCCAGCGTCCCCAAAGCTTCGAGGGAGTCTATTTTCGAGAGGAGGGCCTTGGTTTCCTGTCTTTCCTTAAGACGATGCTGCTCCCCCTCTAGCGTCTTTAGCGCTTGTCGAACCCGTTCAGCTGGCGCTACCAGCCCTAGTTTGTCGAGTTCGCGGAGCGCGTTCTTCAGCGCCTCCTCTTGCCGTCCGTACTGCCGGATATCGTCGAGCCGCTCATAAACTTGGCACAAGTCCTCGGTTTTCTCTTCAATGCTTTTCAAAACCTTTTCACGCAGCTCAGGCGGTTTGGCCTTGCTCGAGGCCACCGTAAATGGCTCGGTTAGCTTGCCAATACCGCTAAGCAAGCCGGCGAGTTGTTGGATGCTTGTAGCCTTCTTCAGCCTCTCCTCAATATCCTCAACTGCCCGTTCATACTCGCCGAGTTTTTGCAAACCTGCGTTCAGCTTTTGCAGGGCCAGCCTGGCGTTGTCGAGCAAAGCTGGATCCGAAATATCGGTTTCGTTGGCAGAAGCCTTGAGTTTATCCAGGATGGCCTCAGCTTCATCGAGTCCCAAGCCGCCACCATTTACCCTATCTATGGATGCCTCGATATCTCTCAGGAGCTGCCTTTTATCCTTGCGCCGCAAGCTGGCTTTGGCCCAGAGTTCAATAAAATCTTTAGGCTTAAGCTTTCCACCATTGCCTGTAGCGCTATCAAGGCCAACTATTTTTCCAGCTACTGCAACCTGTAGGTCGTTGCGGTAGTACCCCAACCAGGCGCTAAACAGCAAGGCCAGGGTGTTGTGGTCGTAGCCGTAGGGTACGTTGAGCAGCTCGAGCAGTACCTCCTTGAGCGCGGTCCATTCCTTTCCTGCCGGAATGCTGCCGTCCAGGCGCTCCCAGGCCGCTTTGGGGTGCGTCCCTTTGGGGGGCTGAAGCTGCTGCCTGGCGTTTATTAGGCCCCAAACGTTTGAAGCCAGGAACTTGTCCACAATGTCCTTGGCCACCGGGTTCAATGCCACCGAGGCCCCAGCAAGGTTGTTGGTCATCAAAACCGGAACCAGCACCTGCACGGCTCCCCTGAGATTAATGGCAGCTTGGCGAAACGGGGTAAAGAAATCCCCAGGGCGCTTATGGTAGGCGATTCGGTAAACCTCCCTAAGGGTGTTCCCGATGCGGGCCAAGGCCCCTATCCCAACGGATAACGCCCGCACATGGCCTCTGGCCTCGGCGGGCACCTCCAGACTGCCGGCTTTGAGCAGCTCGTCTAGGGTAAGCTGAACCTGTTTGGCCAGGCGGTCTTTTTCCTCCTGCATAACCGTTGTGCCGATTTCCTTGACCACTTTGTCTACAAAAGTATTTTCGTTCAGCAAAACGTACTTCTGAAGGTTTGTGATTAGCTCCGGCGTAGGCCGCGCAGGCGAGACCACCACCAGAGGAGCCGTTTTGAGCTTGGCCGAGGTATCGAGCACTTTTTGAATGTGTTCGGCAAACCAGTTGAGGTCGTCTTGGTTGCGGGCCAGCGGCAGCAGCACCAGACCCCGGCAGTCCGGCATGTCGCCAAGCGTAGCGGCGTAGCGGGCGGTCAAGCGCTCCAAAACCTGAACCGTCCAGGCAGAACGCGTCAGCAGCACAAGCTGCGCCGCCCAATCTTCGGCATGGCCCCAGTCCACGCTTACAGGGTAGTTGCGGAAAAGGGGGCTTTTGTCATGGGCGATTAGCCTGTTGACCTTGTTCTGCCCATGACCATCGAAGTCATCAAGGTAAGCCTTTAGCAAGCCCCGTTTTTCGAGTTCGGCGAGCTCTTGGTTGAGTCGCTTTTCCAGTTCGATAGCGGCGTTGCTACCCGACCAAAAAGCGTAAATTTTGTTGGCATTATCGTAGCGAATATAGCGCGCTTCCTCGAGTTGCTTTAGCGTTGCCTGAGCCTCCTTTGCCGAAAGGCCAGATAGCTCGGCTATTACGTTTTCAAAGCCCACGCTCTTGGTCGGGATGTTGGCAGCCTTTTGCAAAAGCATCGCCTTGAGTACGGCTTTCTGCTCGGCTGTAAGGTCGGGCTGGTCTACCTGCTGGAACTGCTGCCAGACCTGCTCACCCAGCATCTCCTGGAAGTAGTCCACAAGTTCGACGGGAAGAACCCAGTTGGGCTGCCCGTCTTGAACGGCGGGCTCCTCGAGCACCCTCTTGAGGGGCGCCTCATTGTCGGTCAGGAAACCCAGCACCGAGCGCGTGTTGGCGGCTCTCTCAAATTCTAAGCTCGAGAGCAAGGCAGTTGTAAGCGGATGCAAAGGGAAACACTCCCGCGTCACTTTTTCCTGAAAATCCTCCGGGCTCCAGCGCAACACCTTCTTGTATCGCTCGGCAAGCACTTCAAGGGTTAGCTCACTGGCGCTGGCCACCCGGCTGCCGATGCTGGGTTCCCGCAGGAGCTTTGCCCAGTTCGCCTTGTTGGGCTTGAAGTAAGCCCCCAGCACATCCTCGAGGCTCGAGTGCAGCCAGAAGCGGTTTTGCTTGGGTAGGCGGGTCAACTCCTTGATTAGCGCGTCAGCCTGAGACGTTCCATCTTTTTGGACGACCATCTCGGGCTCATGCTGCGCCAGAGCCACAAACAACACCTTGCTGCGGTTTTCATCTACACCATTGAGCAGCTCTTGCAGCGGAACCCCGATAGGGTGAAGGCTGCTGTAGCTGCGAACAAATTCGCTAAACTCATCAAACAAAATCAACAAGCCCCCAATCAAGCCCTGCTTATTGCATAGCTCTTCAACAATCCACTTAATGGCGTCGCTTAGCGCAGTCTCCCCGCCAAAATCGGGTTTGAAATCATATATCTTTTTGTATAACTCTACGCAGATGAAATAGGTGCTGGTGTCGCGTTGCTCTACCCTCTGGCGCAAGCTAGGCAGGTCGAGACGGTGCGAGCTCAGATAATCATTAGCTGTTTTGGTTTGTTCGGCAGTCAGGCTGTTCAAAAAACGCAGCGCATCACTAAACCAGAAAGGGGTGGACACCCCTTTGGTGGCCTCTGTGGTTTGTAGTGCATTCTCGAGCTCCAGGAAGAACTGGTCGCGCAGGTTCTTGGGGGTGTCGCCGCGCAGCAGCATCACCAGGTACGGTTTGCGGTGCTTCTTGAAGCTCTGGAAAGGCTCTACGCGGGCGGGTTCGTTGTAGGTGTGCTCGAGTTTGTCCAGTATCTGCCGGACTTCCGGAGACTCAGCGGGCTTACCAAAGTAGTTGGCTACCACCAGTCCAAAGTGGCTTTTACCCCGACCATAGGTTGCCTGAACTACAAAGCGGTTCTCTATGCTTTCAATGGCAGCATCCCTCAGCAGCCGGAGAGCCTCCGCCGAGGATTTTTTCTCCGGAATGCTGCCGGAGGTAAACATGTAGCTCTTGAGCAGACCCAGGTTGGCATCGGAGCGAAAATGGCTGATCTGTACGTCGTTTCTAAACTCGGCACTATGATCTAACTCGGTAATATCGCAGACCCGTAAAGTCATTGGTACTCACCCCTTGTTGACCTTTAGCTTACAGTTGCCAGCCGCCCTCCCCTGTGCCAAATGGCCCTCGAGGTTGCATCGGGCAGCAAGTGGTCTGCCGAGATGGGCATGGCAATAAGAAGCGCTCTGGAGCGCTTGCGAAAACCATCTCGCAGAAAATTCCAAACGTAGGGGCGGTCGAGAAACTCGAGGTACGACAGCGCAATGTCGAAGTTGTACAGTAGCAAGGCATCGGT
>CAZIXH010000090.1:0-4155 GCA_964543055.1 uncultured bacterium | reverse complement strand
GCCAGCGCCATCACCTTCGACTACCCCCTGACCTTTACCGGGGCCGACTGGCAGTCGCAGCGCCGCAGCTTCACCCTGCCGGCGGGCACCCTCTGGGCCGAGGTCTACCTGCAGGCCCAGGCCGGGCCCACCCAGGGCTGTGCCTTCGACGACCTCTCGCTGTTCGCCGGGGCCCGCAGCCCCCTGGCCCCCGCGCCCGACTTGCAGGAGAACCGGCTGCCGAACCCCGGCTTCGAGCAGGGGCTGGCCCAGTGGAACCTGGCCACCGGGAGCGCCCAGACCCCTGCGGGCGGCTATAGTGGCCAGATGCTGGCCTACCAGGCCTGGAGCTGGGTCTACCAGATCGTGCCCCTTGCCGGGCTGGCCCCAGGGCAGCGGCTGGTTCTGAAGGGTTGGGTGCAGAACCCTACCAACCAGGCCTGCACCCTGGGGTTGCAGGGCGGCAACGAGACCGCCATCACCTTCGACGCCCCCTTCCACTACCGGGCCCTGGACTGGACCGAGGTCTTCACCGAGGTCAGTCTGCCCCCAGGCACCACCTGGCTGGGGGCCTACCTGGCCGGGCCGACCGGGTGTCGGTTCGATGAACTGGCGCTGGGGGTGCCGGCCACCACCGGTCAGCCGGTCAACCCCCAGATAACGCTCGAATCGCCCCATGCCTTTGCGGGCGGCACACTGGTTTTCGAAGCCTACGGCTCGGGCCCGGCAGGCTCTAGCTATACCTGGAACTTCGGCGACGGCACCACTGCTCAAGGCGAGACTGTGTATAAGCAGTACACCCAGCCGGGCTATTACGATGTGTCCTTAACCGTTACCGCACCCAGCGGCCAATCGGCCAGCAAAAACATCCGAATCGCCGTCCTACCAGAGGTTCACCAAATACCCGCTACTCGAGCAACCACAGGTGACAGCATCACCTTCGATGTAAAGTTCCCTCTCCCTGGCTTCATCTACCGCCACAGCTTCAGCGACGGCACCACCCTAGAAGGGGCCAGGGTCACCAAAACCTTCAGCACATTGGGCTTCTACGACTATACCCTGACCATTCTCGATAACCGCGAGGCCAATCCACAGGGGTCTTCGGCTAACCGGGTTGCTCGTCAAAGCTCCCAGCCGCATGTCCTATACGTGGCACGCAGTCGGGTCAACGTCTGGAGACCCCGACCCGTGGCAAAAATCGAGGCCAGCACCCTGGGGGGTAGCGCCCCGTTGCTGGTCGGTTTCAGCGCGACCGCTTCTACCGGTAGCGGCAGCCTTAGCTATTCCTGGGATTTTGGCGACGGGACCACCTCCACCCTGGTGCAGCCCAGCAAGATCTACACCGCGCAGGGGCGTTACCTGGTGACCCTCACCGTGACCGATGAGAAAGGGCAGACCGACACCGAGCAGGTTTTTATTTTTGTCCGCGACCCCGGTGTGGTCATGACGATGAACGTCAACTACCCCACTACGTCCGGGCAGGGTCTGGGGGTGCCGCAGTCCGATCCTGGGTCGAACTTTGTGCCGCGCCGCGGTGACGCCAATCGCTCGCAGGCGCCGAGCGATCTGACCACCCAAAATACCTCCGGCTACCTGAACTTCTTCCCCTATGCTTTTCCACGGCAGAACGCCCAGCTACACGCGACGATCCGGGGGTACAACAACACCAAGCTCATTCGACCCGGGGTTCGAGCCTACTGGAATGGTTTTGAGGAGGCCCCCGGCTTCTCCTGGGATCTGTTTTGTCCGACCGACCCCGACATTTGTGATGTGGCCTTTTTCAATCCTGGCTACTTCGTTCCCATTCTCAATGCCAATCAGTTCACCTTCATCAATGTTTCTCAGGTCTTCCAGGCCGAGTACAACATCTTTAGCGGCTTGCGGGTTCCCAGGGTAATCGTGTCGGTTGTACCCGATACCCAGCTTCCCGGAGACCTGGCCTCGCCCTTCTTGCGCGAGTATACGGTTGTACAAAACGGCCGAACCGAGTTGCTTTTGCAGGTAGTCGTCCGCGCCAGCGAGGCACAGTCGGGCTTGGTCACCTTCGAGGTTCCGGTCTATGCGGTGAACAATCAGGGCCAACGCCTCAGCAACATCAATGGCATCTTCAAGGCTCGCTTCAAAAACCTGCAGAGCGAGCCCGGCGACGGGGTAATGGTAGCGGGCAGATCCAGCATACGGGTAGTGCTGCCCATCTCGTCTTACAGTGAGTCCTCCTTCGATCTGTCCCAGATCGAGGTATTCGCCAACCCCAGCTGCGGTACCGATACCACCTTTGCTACCACTTTGCGCTCCTACCTGAACGGCTGTGGCCAGGTTACCGCCAGCCACGAGGCCCCCGGTAACCTTGCAAACGTTCCCGCCTATCCTTACCGACTGCCCACCGACTTCCAAAGCCGTTTCAACCGCATCCTTGTGGGTTCTAACCCTGCGCAACTGGAGGCCTACGACCGCAACCTCAAAGATCTACCTGGCGGCATAGCCCGTTTTGTCATCGGCTTCATTCCCATCCTGGGCGACGGCGTTGACCTAGTTGAGCAAGCCTACAACGCTGCGGTGGGCAGCAACGTGGATCCCGTCCTGACCACCCTGGCGGCGGCTGGCCTGGGCCTCGACCTGTTCACCGGCGGCGCAGGCGACCTAACGGCCATCTTCAAAGGGGTCTACCGATTGAGCCTGGAGACCGGCGGCCTGCTAGCCCAGGTGATTCGTAGCCACGTTAGTAGCGTACTCAGTGGCTCCATGACCCCACGGCAGTTTTTGGACAACCTGGGTGGGCGCTTTGGCAAGGTGGTGGATCTGGCCAGAGCACCGGGGTGCGGCATCCTGGGGCTGGAGTGTGTGGCCAGGTACGACCAGGTCGCCCTCGCGGCCAAGAACCGGGATGGTCTGCAGGCCGACCAGGCCCTGGGCAGTCTGGATACCGAGCTGGGCAAAGCCAGTCAGAAGCGCATCGACCCCGGTTGCTACTTTGCCGCCATCACCTCCACCACCGTCGCTGCGGGCGGTTTAGGCCTGGCCGAGGCCGGGGTGCTGCTGCTGGGCCTCCCCCCTGGCAGCCCTTCCGGCCAGGGTGTGGGACCTATGGCGGCGGCCAACCGCTGCGACTACAAAGCCTTCCAGGCCGAGATCATCCGGGCCTACCCCGCCAGGTACGCCAACATCCCCCGTGCCGAGCTGGAGAAAACCAAGCCGCACCACATTGTGCCCCTGACCCTGCAAGACCCGCGCAAGTGCTCGGCTTTGCCAACAGGTTCCTCTACCTGCGACGAGGCCCGCCGCATCCTGAGCCGGGCCGGCATCGACCTCAACAACCCCGCCAACGGCGTACTCCTCCCCGACCGCCGGGGCCAGCTACCCACCTACGACGCGGTGTATCCTGGGGCCATGGAGCACTGCTGCCTGCACACCGAGGCGTACTTCAGCAAGGTGCATGAAAAGCTGGCTAAAGTGGAGGAGGATTTTGGTAGCAACCCGGCCCTCCTGGCCCAGAAAGTGCGCGAGGAGCTGGAGAAGATCGCTGATGGCCTCCTGGCCGGGAGCTTCTGATAGGGGTCGGTTATGCGGGTCTATGAGGTAACCTACGTCTCCGACGAAAACGGCGATTTGGAGTGGGCGTGCGTAGTCCCAGCTTTCCAGACCGACGAGGCGTACAGGGAGCTAAAAGGGGTCGTTCATAGAACCATCCGGACGGGCCAGCCGCCCCGCCTCTCGGAGGGCTGGCAGCCCCCGGGGTTCAGGGTCTATACGGATAGGGTGCGTAATAAGCACGAGGTCGCCGACCTGTCAACGCCAAGTCCGGTTGGCGACTACCTCATGGTCAGCCAGCGCGCGGTGGCGGTCCTGGGCGAGGCGCTGCGCCGGGACGGCGAGCTGCTGCCGCTGGACACGGCAGACCCCCCCACCTACTACCTCTTCAACGTCACCCGCCTGGTGGACGCCCTGGACATGGAAAACACTTTGGTCGGCAGTTGGATGGACGAGTCCCGCGGGCTCATGAACGATGTCCGGATCTTCGCCTTCCACCCCGAGCGGCTCCAGGGGGTGGGCATCTTTGTGATGCCGGCCCTGGGCCTGGATTGCTTCTGCACCGACGCCTTCAAGGCCCAGGTCGAGGCCTCCGGTCTGCGCAGCAACCTGCACTTCCGGCTGGTCTGGGACAGCGAGAACCCGGAC
>CAZIXH010000089.1:0-7335 GCA_964543055.1 uncultured bacterium | reverse complement strand
ACGAGCTCTAGTACGGTCTCGTGGGCTCGGAGATGTGTATAAGGAACAGCCCCAGCCCCTGCCCCCGGTAGGCCGCTTCCAGCACCGACTCCCCAAAGTAGTACCACTCGGCGGGGTTGAGCCCGGCCTGCACGAAGGGCTCCTGAAACTCGGCCTCGGCTTGGGCCAGGGGCAAAGCGGTGGAAGCCCCCACCACCCGTTCGCCATCGCGCACCACCACCAGGGTGCTCTCGGGCCACTCCAGAAACTTGGCCAGGTAGTGCTCCTCGTACTCGAGGCTCCCCTCGTACAGATAAGGCCACTCCCGAAAAACCGCCATCCGCAATTGGGCTAGCTCCGGGATGAAAGGCGCCACCTCGGCACCGGAGAAAACGTCCAGGCGCAGGCTCATGGCTTCCAAGATACACGACCTGTTGAGAAGGCAACCCCTGCCTTTACAATCGAAAAGATGATCCTGAGCGCCGACCCACCCTCTCATGCCTTGCTGATTGACAGCCGCTCCCCCGCCGAGTATGCCCAGGGGCACCTGGAAGGTGCGCTCAACGTGGATCTATCGGGTTTTCGGGGGCGTTTGCGGACCGAGGAGGAGTTCCGGCAGCTCGAGCAAGCCCTGGCCGACCTCAACGGGCGCCTTGGGGTGGGCCCCCAGAGGCCGGTGGTGGTCTACGACACGGGCCTCAATACCCGCCTGACCAAGACCGCCTTCATGCTGGCCCTGGGCGGCCTGGAGGTGTACTTGTGGCCGCAGGGTTGGGAAGGCCAGGCCACCAGCCAGGCCTCGGTTCAGCCCCGTGAGGGCGAACCCTGGGCCAGGCTCAACCGCCAGATTCTTCTGACCGCCGATGAAATTCTGGCCCAGTCCCAGCAGCTCTTGCTCGATGTGCGCGAACCCCACGAGTTCGCCGCTGCTCGCATTCCCGGAGCGAAAAACATTCCCCTGGGGGCTTTCGGGCCCGATAATGCCGAGGCCCTGGGTCTGCAACCTGGCCAGGTGGTAGGGCTTCACTGCCGCAGCGGCGCCCGCAGCGCCACGGCTTTCTGGCTGCTGCGGCAGCAGGGGGTGCTGGCCCGCAACTACCTGGGCAGCATGCTCGAGTGGGAAGCCGAGGCCGACCTGCCGGTGGAGCGATAGCAGTTAAGCGTGCAGCCTCGAGGCGCTTAACACGGACGCGGATGTGCAGCCTCGAGCGAAGACGAGGCGAATGAAAAGGCCGCGATTGACGCTCTTTGCAAAGCCCCTTCAGCGGATGTGCAGCCTCGAGCGCACCGTATCGCCATTGATGCGCTCGACCTTGCGCCAGGAGCTTTCGTCGTTGAGGTTCTGCCAGCGACGCTCCTCGCGGATGTAGTTCCAGTCCTTGTCATTCTGGAAATAGATCTGGATGCCGGCGGCTTCGTGGATGTTGAGCACCTCGTTGTCGTGGTAGTTGTACTCGTCAAAATCGGTGATGGCTTGCTGGGCCATCTCTGAATAAAGGGCGTTCAGTTCCAGCAACAGGTCGTTAATTTTGCGATCCAGGGGGGCTACCTTCAGGCCGATGCGCTCGGCCTCGCGGATGGTGATGGGGTAGCCGTGCGAGGGGTAGTTGGAGTTGAGGTGGGTGCTGATGCGCTCGGCTTCGGCGGCGTCGCTGATGTGATAGGAGAGGATTTCCTGGCAAATTTTGATAGAAAGGCTGCTCGAGCGGTCTATGGCCCCTACCACCAGGGGGTGGATGTACTTGAATACATCGGTGTAAGGGTTGTCGTGGTGGGGCTGGGCATTGCTGTTCCACAGCTTGACGATGCGCGAGAGTTCGTCCTGGCTCACGCTAACCCGGCGGTTTTCCCGCTCGTCTATAGGCGAGAGCTGATGGGTCAGCGAGGAGTCAATGGCGGTCAGGTAGGCCAGCGGCCCCATGCGAATCTCATCAGCCCCGAGCGCAATCATGGTGGCTGCCGAAGCGCATTCCAGCGGCACAAAGGCCACCACGTGTTTGTAGTAGCCGCGAATCAGGTTGACCATGCGCAAGGTGGCCTCCACGTCCCCACCCTGCGACTTGATGAACAAACCCACCGTGTCGCCGCTCTCCAGCCGTCTGAAAATCTCGTACAGCACCAGCACATCGTTCTGGCAGACGCCCCCCCGGTGCGAAGTCCAATAGGCCAGGAAGCGGAAGCCGGTAAGGTCTTCGAGCTGGCTCAGAATGGCCTGGGTCTCATCAAAAATCAACGGCGGCTGCTTGATCTTACGCTCGACGGTCTCCATCCCCTCCATGCTAGCGGTTCTTGCAGGTTGCGTTGGGTCAAGTGGTTGTCTTGAAAGGCTGAACGGGTTTTGCCTGTAGGCTATGGGGTATGAAGGTACATGGTCTCAGCGTGGGCCCCTTACAAGAAAATACCTACTTGCTGGTGGGCGAGAGTGGACGGGGGGCCATAGTGGACCCTGGCGACGAGCCGGAGCGCATCGTGGCCGAGGTGCGCCGGGTGGGCCTGCGCCCGGAGGCCATCCTGCTGACCCACGCCCACTTCGACCACGTGGGGGCAGTGGCGCCCCTGGTGGAGGCCCTGAAGCTGCCAGTTTACCTGCATCCAGGCGACCTGGCTCTCTATCAGAACGCCGCTCAGAATGCGGCCCGATGGGGCCTGTCCATTCCCCAGCCGCCCGAGCCTGTGGAGCCCCTGGCCGAGGGGCAGCAACTGGATTTGGGTCTGGGCCTTTTGGTGCTGTTCCTGCCCGGCCATGCGCCGGGGCATGTGGGCTTTTACGCCCCCGGCCACCTGGTGAGCGGGGATGTGCTCTTTCGGGGTGGTATTGGCCGCTACGATCTGCCGGGCAGCGACCCCCAGGCCCTGTTTGCCTCGCTGCAAAAACTGACGAAGCTGCCCCCCCAGACGGTGGTCTACCCCGGTCATGGCCCCCTCACGACCCTTGCCGAGGAAATGGCCCATAATCCCTATCTTGCGGGCTAATTTTCTGCCTCGATTCCAGCACCCCTGACCCCAGGCTCTGCGGAGGGTGTTAGACTATACACGTGAGTGACCCGCTGGCCGAGTTGAACCGCCTACAGGAACGCGACCTCGAGCTTGACCAGATTCGCGAAGACCAGTCCCGCATTCCCGAGGAGCTCGCACAGGCCCGTGCACACTTCAAGGCGCTGGAAAACCAACTTGCTGGCCTGCAAGACCAGTTGCGCGAGGTGCGCCTGGCCTACCACAAGGCCGACCTCGAGCTACAAGACCTCAAGAGCAAGCGCGAAAAGGCCAAGGCGGCCCAGGCCCAGGCCACCGGGGTCAAGGAGCAGACCCAGTACGGCGAACAAATTCGCCAGCTCTCGGGCCTGATCGAAGACCTCGAGGGCAGCAAAGAGGTGGACGGCCAGATGATGCCGCTGATCAAGCAGATGGACGAGCTGGAAGCAGAACTGGCCCAGGTAAAAGCCCAGGTAGACGAGGCCAGGCCCAGGCTCGAGGCGCTGGAGACCGCCAACCAGCAGCGTGTAAGCGACCTCGAGGCCACCTATCAGTCCAAAAAAGCCGACCGAGATCAGTTGGCTGCTACCATTCCCGCGCCCATCGTCAAGGAGTATGAGTCCATCCGCAAGGCCCGCAAGGGCACCGGCCTGGCCAGAATGACCAAAACCAGCAACGGTTACCGCTGTACGGCCTGCAACGTCCAGCTTCCCATGCACGTGGCCCAGCAAATCCACCAGGCCCAGAAGGTGGTGCGCTGCCCCTCCTGTGGGCGCATCCTCTGGAAAGGGGAGTAGGCCCTGCCCGCGATGCATAGGTTTGTGTTCAGCCTGTGGACGCTCTCCCTCTCATCGCCCGGCTGGGCGGTGTGTAGCTGTACAGCGCAGCAAAAGGTGCTAACCCTGGTGGGCGTGGGCGTCCTGCTGGCCCTGGTAGGTCTGACCATATTCTGGATGGTTCGCAGGCAGTTGCGCGAGGCAGGCCAGGCGCAGGAACCGGCACAAGTGCCGGGCTCGTTTTACCGTGTGACCGCCAGCTTTCAGGTCTACGACCTGCGCAGCCGTGAGGTCGTCTACCGGGCCAGAAGCCGTGCGGAAGCGCTGGGCTGGGTGGAGCGAACCCTCCAGTTGAACCCCCCCTTCCCAAACCGGTAGTTTAGAGCTGTGCCCTATACCCCCATCCTGGCTACCCTTGGCTATGTGCTTTCGCCCGACGGCCAACAGGTTTTGCTGATTCACCGCAACGCCCGCCCCGACGACCCGGCTTTTGGCAAGTACAACGGGCTGGGGGGCAAACTCGAGCCTACCGAAGATGTGGCCGCCGGTATGCGGCGGGAAATCCGGGAAGAGGCGGGCCTCGAGGCGCTCCAGCTCACCCTGCGGGGAACCCTGTCCTGGCCGGGTTTTGGCAAAAACGGCGAGGACTGGTTTGGCTTTATTTTTGTAATTCCTCTGTGGTCGGGCACCCCGCTCCAGGCCAACCATGAGGGGCACCTGGAATGGGTTCCCCTGGAAAAAGTAATCCGGCTCGAGCTGCCCATGTGGCCCGGCGACAAACACTTTTTGCCCCTGGTGTTCGATGCCGACCCGCGCCCCTTCCACGGGGTAATGCCTTATTCGGACGGCCAGCCGGTAGCATGGTCGTTCAGCCGCTGATACCGGGCAGCCACCCAATTAACATGGTCTCATCCCGATTCCCTGGAGCTGTGCTAAGTTAACGTTACGTCGTCGCATCGCTTTACGGTTATTTCTCACATTTGGGGAGAGCCAGGGTTCCTATGATTACACTTCATCGTTCGGGTCAGTATCGTTTTTACGTCAACTCGGGCTACAACCTCGAGCAGCCCTATATTTGCGTCAAGCACGAGGGGCACTTTGCCAAGTTCACGTTGCAACCACTGGCCTTGCAGTCCAACAACGGCTTTTCCCGCAGCGAACTAAGCCGCATCCAGCAGGCCATCGTGGATGCCCGCGACCAGCTCCTCAAACACTGGGCCAATGCCAAGAGCAGCGAAGGTGAAAAACCCACCGGTGAACTGCTGCTGCACCAAGAATAGCTAAAAAGCCGCCAAGCCGCCCCTACGGGGGTGGTTTTCTATTTCAAACCGGCCTTCCGGCCATCATGAAGCTGGCCGTCATACCGCCATCCACCGGCAGAATGGCCCCGGTGATGAAGCTGGCTCGCTCGGAAGCCAGAAACACCACCGCCTGGGCCACTTCCTCGGGCTTTCCCAGGCGGCGCAGGGCGTGCAGGTCTTCCCAGTCCTGGCGGGTGAGCTCGGGGTGATCCGACATCTGAATGGCTTCCAGTACGCCCTCGGTGGCAATAGCGCCTGGGGCTACGGCGTTGACCCGGATGTTCATGGGCGCCAAGTCGAGCGCCAGCGAGCGGGTCAGGTTGACCAGTCCGCCCTTGGATGCGTTGTAGGCGGCATTGTTCTGCTCGGCAAAAAGCCCCTGTACGCTGGCCACATTTACAATCGCGCCCCCGCCAGACCGCACCATTTCCCGGGCGGCCAGGGCGGAAAGGTGCATGGGTGCGGTCAGGTTCACTTCCAGGGTCTGCTGCCACTCGGCCAGCCCTACCTTGAGCGCCGAGCCGGGAGCTGCGATGGCAGCGTTGTTGACCAGCACATGAACACCGCCCCACTGCTTGGTGGCCTGCTCGACAAAGCGTTCGCGGTGGAGAGCCTGGGCAATATCGGCATACACGAACAGAGCACCAAGACGTTTGGCTACCTCGAGGCCCTCCGGCCTCACATCACACAGCACCAGCAGAGCCCGCTCCTCTGCAAAGGCCTCGGCAATGGCCCGCCCAATACCGCGGGCTGCTCCGGTAATCAGTACCACCTTGCCCTGGAACATACTCAAAGTTTATCCAATCCACCCAAAACTCGACCATGATTCCCCATTCAGAAAGCACAGCTCCAGAGACCGGGCCTGATTGCTCAGCTTGAATACTCCTGGAGTACTCCTCATGGCGGGAAAGCCATTCCGGTGTTTGGAATCCCTATTCTGAACACAACAGTTGCGACCTGGATGGGCGACCACTTTTGGGAAGGGTGCGATAGCTGTTGAACCCATTGACTCGAGCTTTTGGGCGCTTTATGTCCGGCGGGTCTTGCCATCCAGGGTCAGGAGGGGGCCGTAGAGGTCGGGCCGGCGGTCGCGGAAAAAGCCAAAACTGGCCCGGAAGGTGCGGGCCTCTTCCAGGTTCAAATCGGCCAGCAAAACGGTTTCTTCGCTGCGGCCTGCCTCAGCGATTTTGTTGCCCATGTAGTCGGCGATGAAGGAGGAGCCATAAAAGGTCTGCTCGAGGCCCTCCACCACCTCGGTGCCCACCCGGTTGGCAGCGGCCAGGTAGCAGATGTTGGCCACCGCATGGCCGATCATGGCGCGCTGCCACATATCCCTGGTATCGATGCCGCCCGCCTCGGCAGGCTCGGAGCCAATGGCGGTGGGGTAGAGCAGAATTTCCGCACCCAGCAAGGCCATGCTGCGGGCACACTCGGGGAACCACTGATCCCAGCAGATGCCGGCCCCCACCGTGCCAAAGCGGGTCGGGAAGGCCCGGAAGCCAGTATCGCCGGGGTTGAAGTAATACTTTTCTTCGTAACCAGGCCCATCGGGGATGTGCGACTTGCGGTAGATGCCCAGAATTTCGCCCGTGGCGTCAATCAGGGCCAGGCTGTTGTAGTGGGCCTGCCCGGCTTTCTCGAAAAAGGAGAGCGGGAGCACCACCCCCAGCTCCTGGGCCAGCCGCTGAAAGTGGGGGATGAAGGGGTGTTGCTCGACCGGATTGGCCAGGGCGAAGTATTTGTCCCGCTCGGCCTGGCAAAAGTAGAGGTTTTCGAATAGCTCCGGCAGCAGCACAATCTGCGCCCCCTGCGCGGCGGCTTCGCGCACCATCTGGGTGGCCTTGGCCACGTTGTGGTCGCGGTCGCTTGTCATGGACATCTGCACAACTGCAAGTTTGGGCATGGCGGCTCCTTGGGGTCTATGGTTTATAGTCTATGGTCAATAGCCAGGAGATGCTCAGAGGGCCTGGTTTTCATCCAATCCTTTGCGGGTGAGCAAAGGGGAGTTAATCGAGCAGGACAAAGTCTCGGCCCGGGTTACCCATTCCACATCTCGCCCACCGGCTGCTGCTGGGTGACGCAGTGGAAGCTGCCCCCGCCGGTAATGAGATAGCGGCTCTTGAGGCCGATGACCTCGCGTTCAGGAAACAAAGGGCGCAGGATTTGCAGGGCCTGCTCGTCGTGGGGGTCGCCGTAGATGGGCACCAGCACGGCCCCGTTGGCAATGTAGAAGTTGGCGTAGGTGAGGGGCAGGCGGGTTTGATCGTCCAGCCAGAGGGGGTTTTTGGGCAGGGGGAGTTCTACGA
>CAZIXH010000088.1:0-9615 GCA_964543055.1 uncultured bacterium | reverse complement strand
GCCCAACCCCAGGCCAAACTCACCACTCAGGCCATTTCCGATGGTGTGGTGATTAGCCAGGTCTATGGTGGGGGTGGCAACAGCGGCGCACCCTACACCCACGACTTTGTCGAGCTGTTCAACCGGGGCACCACGCCGGTTTCGTTGAATGGCTGGTCTATTCAGTATGCCAGTGCCACCGGCACGGGCAACTTTGGCGCCAGCAGCGCACAGCTCACCGAGTTGCCCAACGTAACCCTCCAGCCCGGACAGTACTACCTTGTACAGCAGGCGGGGGGTACGGCGGGGGTGGCCCTGCCAACACCGGATTTGGTGGATGCCACCCCGATTGCCATGGCTGCAACGGCGGGCAAGGTGGCGCTCGTCTCGAGCACGACTCCGCTAGGCTGCAACGGCGGCTCCACCCCCTGTTCTGCTGCCCAGCTCGCTCAAATCGTGGATCTGGTGGGCTATGGCAATGCCAACTTCTTTGAGGGCTCGGGGGCTGCCCCCACCCTCTCCAACACCACTGCTGCGCTGCGCAAGGGCAACGGCTGTACCGAAACCGACCAAAACGCCAGCGATTTTGAAGCGGCTGCGCCCAACCCTCGCAATACTGCCTCCGCCCGCAATTTTTGCGGCGAGTCCGCGCCCAGTGTGGTCTCTACGGTTCCACCCTCGAGCGGCACCATCAATCCCGACGACAACCTGACCCTGACCTTCAGCGAGCCGGTGAACCTGAGCGGCAACTGGTTTGAAATTGCCTGCTCGGCCAGCGGAACCCGCACGGTGGCCGATGCGGTGGTCACGCCCAATGCCACCTCGACGCAGTTCGTCATCAACCCCAACACCGATTTCGCCTCGGGCGAGAGCTGTACCCTCACGGTTTTTGCAGCGCAGGTGTCGGATGTGGATACCCTCGACCCCCCCGACACCCTGGCCGCTAACTTTGTGCTGACCTTCAACCCGGTCTCGGTCTGCGACCTGCCCCATACCCCCATCTACCAGATTCAGGGGAGCGGCCTGGCGGCGGCCATTACCGGCAGCGTGGTCACCAAGGGCGTGGTGGTGGGCGATTACGAAGGCCCCGCCCCGGCCCTGCGCGGCTTTTACATCCAGGACGTCAGTGGCGATGGAGACCCCAACACCTCCGATGGCCTCTTTGTGTTTAACGGCAACAACGATAACGTTTCGCTGGGGGATGTGGTGCGGGTGACCGGAACCGCGGGCGAGTTCCAGGATCAGACCCAGGTGAGCGCCACCACCCTCACCAAGTGCGGCACCGCCACCGTTGCGCCGGTGGACGTCACCCTGCCCTTTGCTTCTGCCACCGATGCCGAGCGCTACGAGGGCATGCTGGTGCGGTTGCCCCAGACCCTCTACGTGACCGAGCACTTCCAGCTGGGGCGCTTCGGGCAGGTGGTGCTCTCGTCGGGTGGCAGGCTCAAACAGCCCACCCATGTGACCACGCCCGGTGCTGCGGCCAATGCCCTGCAAGCCCAGAACAACCTTAACCGCATCATCCTGGACGATGCCCTGCAAAACCAGAACCCCGACCCCATCCTGTTCGCCCGCAACGGCCTGCCGCTATCGGCCTCCAACACCCTGCGCGGCGGCGACACCGCCACGGGCATTGTGGGGGTGATGACCTATACCTGGGCGGGCAACGCCGCTAGCGGCAACGCCTACCGGGTGCGGCCCATCGGGGCCTTGAACGGCTACGTGAACTTTGTGGCGGCCAACCCGCGCCCCACCACTGCACCGGAAGTGGGCGGTACGTTGAAGGTGGTGGGCATGAACCTGCTCAACTTCTTCAACACCTTTGACGGGTTGCCGGACACGGTGGACAACTGCACCAACGGGGTAGGGGGTGCGCCCACCGACTGCCGTGGAGCCGATACCCTGGCCGAGTTCGACCGGCAGTGGCCCAAGACGGTCGCGGCCATCCTGGCCATGAACCCCGACGTGGTAGGTTTCAACGAACTCGAGAACGACGGCTACGGCCCCGACAGCGCCATCGCCTTCCTGGTGGACAAACTCAACCAAGCCACTGCGCCGGGAACCTATGCCTTCATCAACGCCGACGCGGCTACCGGCCAGGTCAATGCCCTGGGCACCGATGCCATTAAGGTGGGCCTGATCTACAAGCCGGCCCGCGTAACCCCGGTGGGCCAGACCGCAGTGCTCAACACCACAGCCTTCGTGAACGGCGGCGACAGCGCCCCGCGCAACCGGGCCTCGCTGGCCCAGGCCTTCCAGCAAAACGATAATGGGGCCATTTTCATCGTCAATGTGAACCACCTCAAGAGCAAGGGCTCGGCCTGCGACCTGCCCGACCAGGGCGACGGCCAGGGCAACTGCAATGCGGTGCGCACCAATGCCGCGCAGCAGCTCGCGGCCTGGCTGGCCACCCACCCCACCGGCATTGCCGACCCGGACGTGCTCCTGATTGGCGACTACAACGCCTACGCCCAGGAAGACCCCATCACCACCCTCAAGAACGCGGGCTTTGTGAACCTGCTCGAGACCCGCCTGGGCCCGGATGCCTATTCGTATGTGTTCGATGGGCAGTGGGGCTACCTCGACCATGCCCTGGCCTCGGCCTCGCTTAACGCACAGGTGAGCGGGGTGGCCGAGTATCACATCAACGCCGACGAGCCCAGTGTGCTCGACTACAACACCGACTTCAAAACCCCGAATTTGCAAGCGTTGCTCTACGCCTCCGACCAGTTCCGTGTTTCCGACCACGACCCGGTGGTGGTGGGGCTGAACCTGGCCGCTCCGGGGGCCTGGTTCTTTGGCCCCGTGGCCCCGTTCCCGGCTTACAACAACGTCAACTCGGGCCAGTCTATTCCGCTTATCTTCAGCCTGGGGGGTAATAAGGGACTGAACATCTTTGCGCCGGGGTTCCCCAAGTGGCAGGTGATCCCGTGCGGCTCTACCGCTGCGGTGAACGGCACCAACCCCACCCTTAGCAACGGCGGCCTCAGCTATAACCCCCTGCAAGACCGCTACACCTACCCCTGGAAAACCGAGAAGGCCTGGGCCGGTAGCTGCCGCCAACTGGTGGTGCGCTACACCGACGGCATTACCTACCGGGCCAACTTCAACTTTGTGAAGTAGCCGCCCATCAAGGGAACCGAGTGGGGTCAACTGGCCCCACTCGAGTTTTGCCGATAGGCTTATCCCTCGTCCAGCCAGTTTTCTACCCGAAGCCCTTTGACCCGCAAAAACTCACGCAGGTTGTTGGTGACGAGGGTAAGACCCAGGCTCGAGGCTTGGGCTGCAATCAGCAAGTCGTAAGCCCCTATGGGCGTGCCCGCCTTTTGCAAGTCCAGTCGGATGGTTGCTGCAGCATCGGCGGCCTTTTGGTCAAAAGGCAAAACCGGCACCAGGGCTACGAACCCCTCGAGGCGCTCCCGATTCTGAATAGCCTTGACGCTCTTGGCAATTCCAAAGGCCAGTTCGTAAAAGGTAATACTGGAAATGCCCACATCGCCGGGCTTGAGCCTTGCTACCCTGCGGAAGACCTGCTCGGGCTGTTGATTCATGATGTAAATGCAGGTATCGGTATCGAGTAGATAGCGCATTTATTCTTCCTTGTCCCAAAGCGAGAAGTTGCGTTCTTGCAAGGCTGGCTGTTCCCGCTCGAGACCGCCTTCTATCCCCGCCAGCAGCTTGAAAGCTGGTAGCAGGCTCCGGGGTTTTTTGCGCAACACCACCTCGTCGCCCCGGCGGAAGATCTCCACCTCGTCTACGTCAAACTGAAACTCTTTGGGCAACCGCACCGCCTGGGAGTTGCCGCTTTTGAAGACCTTGGTGGTTTTAATTGTGGACACAGGAATCACCTTGTATACACATACAGTATATACTTGCTTATACAAAGTGACAAGGTGTTGGTTTTCGCAGGCTCAAAGAAGGCAGGATGTGGTTAATGGGGGCTCGAGGGGAAACTCGAGGTGCGGGTCGCCGCATAATTGAATCTTGTCGGATATCGTTTATTGAGACCTAAAATACCAAGCTTATCTGCCCAGTCTCTTAAGAATCTCTGGCACACTATCAACTAGTGATTTCAGTAAGTTGTCTGTGTCTCTGGATTCACCTACCTCTCCCTTACTGTTGTTTTGAAATGGATTTTGATTCAACGCCAGGAAAACCGCTCCCGTGATCTCCTGCTCATAGTTGGGGGCTAATCGCCGAAAGCCTTCTATCGCTTTTGCCAATGTAACCCGATGAGCATATTCACGTTGCATAGCAAATAGGGCAGCATACCTACGACCTGCAAAAGAAACAAAGGCAAGCGCAGGGACAATCAAGATTGCCCTGCCAATAACGCCGGGTAAATCTACTGGTTGACCTTGTAAAAAACCTAAGACTCCTAAGTCGCCTGGATAAACGTAAAGACCTAGAAAACCAACTGAAATTAGAAGTGTTCCAAGAGCTAAGTACACGACTATCCCAGCAACATCAGCACGCTTCCTATAGTCCACATACGTTTCGTGGAAACTAGAGGCCAAACCAGCAACTGTAGCCCCCTTGATCAACTGGTTTGATGCTTCCATTAGCCGTTGAATCTCAAGCTCCCGTTTCTCATTCTCAGCTTGTGCTTGACTTAAGTCACGCTCTATTGCCGCGATAGCCTCACGGCGTTGAGTCATTTGTTTATCGAAGTTATCGAACTGTGCTTTGTAGTCATCCACCTGTTGACTAAGCTGTCTGGCGTTAGCCAAAACCTGCTCTATACTTTGAGCATTATTTGTTGCTTGACTAGCCTGATTAGTTACTACTTCCAAAAACTTTGCGATTTGACTGCTATGCTCATCGGAAACCTTTCTTTGTTGCTCCAGTTTTTCCGTTATATTTCTTGCCTTATTCGCATCTGCTTGTGATTTCGAGGCTGCATCCTTTGCGGCTTGCACACTAACTTCAATTTCGTTAATTTTCCCTCGATAAGTATTTATGCTCTCTGACAAATCTGCTAGACCCTTCACTTTTATGCTAGCATACATAGCAACAGCAAATTCTATTGCAGCTTCCGATCCAGCAACCAGTTGAGCAATGGTTGGATATACCTGAGTCTGAACTCCATTACTACTTCTTATATAGCCATCCAATGCACTAAACTGCAAAACACCTGAGTTCGCTTTCGCTTCGTTAATAACACGCACTAAGTGCTCGAGGTTAGTGGAAATAGTTTCTAGCTGTGATTGCAGTTGAGGAACTAACCTTGGTGGGATCAAGACCTCATTCTCTTCCTCTTCGGGCCGTAGAGATGCGATAAAGCCTAGGCGAGGAACAAGTGAATTGTTTATTTCGTCTAAGCTTTTGTTTACCTGGGTTACTGGTTCATTCGTGGGAACCTTTAATACTTGCAACTCTCCAAAGAAATCATTCCACGTCGAGATGCTACGTTTGGCCAAGCTACGAATGTTTTCCAAGACCGAACTCATAATCCATATATTACGTAAATGGCTAAATACTTTCACTGCAATCTTTGGAATAAGAGGGTATTTGTGGTGGATGCCCGCCCGAGAACTACACTTGGTTCTTCAACTTCTTCGCTGCCCTAATCAGCACCCAGAGCACCGCCTACAACGCCAGATGAAGCCTGAGTGCTGCGTCTAGTGCTTGCATCTGTACGTCGGGTACACGCCCCACCCGTTGGGTTATGCGGTTGGTGCTAATGGCCCGAATTTGCTCGGCTTGGGCTTTGCTGTCATGTGAAAGCCCGGTGGCTTCGGCGGGCAAAAATACCTGAAAGTTGTAGATACGCTCGGTGTTGGTGGAAAGCGGCACTACCGTGACCATGCCCGCGCCTAGCCGCTCCACCACTGCATTGGACTCGTCGTTGCTTACAATTACCACAGGGCGGCGCTTGTTGGCCTCTGAGCCTTTTACCGGCTCGAGGTCGGCAAGGTAGATGTCGCCGCGCCTCATTTCTTGCGGCTCCTGCGCTTGGGCTTGGCAACGGGCTCGTCCAGACCATCGCCAGCGGTCACGTCCCAAAGCTCGGCCTCGCCGCTTTCAGCCCATTCTTTGTAGGCCTCGGTGTACTGCTGCCGGAGCTCATTTTTTTGTAGCAGCTCGAGGGCGCGTTCCACCACTTCCGACTTGGTTGGCACACCATGCGCTTCCTGGTAACGCTCGATAAACTGCGCTAGTTGGCTGTCCACGCTTACACTTAGCTTGGTATTGTTCATACTACTAAATAGTAATACAGAGTGGAGTACATAATTGTAATAAATGCTGGAGCCTTCCAGCCAAGGCTCCTCACCAAGCTGCAACCAGACTGCGTATTACGCTCCTTACAGATGTAGCCGCCCGCGAAAACGAGAAGGAACCAGCGGACGTGCCTCAGCGGGGTGAGGCACGCTTGTCTGCGTTGCGTCTAGGCTAGGCTAGCCACGTTGTGGCTATGGCTTAAGCCATTCCCTGCCAGACGCTTGTTACGTACTCAAGCGTGCGCCGGGCCCGGCCCACGCTTGGGTTTTGAATTTCCAGGCGGCCACTAATCTGTCCAGGACAAAGCTATCTTGAAGTTGGATGGCTCAAAATATGTGGCGAGCGCTCTAATCCTTCAACTTCTTTGCGGCCTCAATGAGTGCAGGCAACACCTGGTGCACGTCGCCCACAATGCCGTAGTCGGCAATCTTGAAGATGGGGGCCTCGGCGTCCTTGTTCACCGCCACGATGTACTTGCTCTTGTTCATACCGGCCTGGTGCTGCACCGCACCCGAAACCGCCAGGGCGATGTAGACGTTCGGCTGCACGGTTTTGCCGGTCTGGCCCACCTGCTCGCCGTAGGGCCGCCAGCCTGCGTCCACCACCGCACGGGTAGCGCCCACCGCGGCGCCCAGCGCACCGGCCAGCTCCTCCACCCCCGCGAAAGCCTCGGGGCTGCCGAGGCCGCGCCCGCCTGTAATCACCACGGTGGCCTCGGTCAGCGAGACGCCTTTCTTTTGTTCGCTCAGGCGCTCCAAGACCTCCACCCCGGCGGGAACGCTCACCTCGAGGGTCTCCACCGTGCCGCTGCCTTCTGGCTCGGCCAGGGGGGTGGTGTTGGGTTTGGCGGTGAAGACCACCGGCAGGGGGGCCTGCTGGCGCTCGGTGACGCGGTTCAGGAAGCTATACCGGCTGCCGAGGATGCTCTGACCATCGGTGCTGGTTTCCAGGGTGTCTTCCAGGAGCCCGGCCTTCATCTTGTAGGCCAGCCGGGCCGTCCAGGTGCGGCCCTGGCGGCCTCCGGTGGCAATGACCACCCGAGCCCCGCTTTTTTGGGCGGCGGCATAAGCGGCTTCGGCCCACTTCTCGGGAGTGTAGGGCCCCACCTCGGCGGCGTAGACGGTGGGCAGGTACTGGGCGGCCTCCTGGGCCACCGTTGCGGTATTTTCGCCAATCACCACGCCTGCAAGGGGCCCCAGGCTGCTGAGCTGCCGGGCCCGGCTGATGGCTTCCAGAGCGCCCTTGCGCAGGCGCTGGCCGTCGTGTTCTAGAACTACCAGAATCATGGGGAACCTCCGGTTGGGCGGAAAGCTGAGATGCCTGTGGCCTTCCGCTCTGGGCTTTCGGCTAGATTACCTTGGCTTCTTCGTGCAAGAGCCGCACCAGCTCGTGTGCGGCGGCCACGGGGTCTTTGCCGTCCAGCACCTTGTTCAGGCGGGTGCGCTCCTGGATGGTTTGCTCCACAATGGCCACCTTGCTGCTGGCGCTGATGGGCACCTTTTTGAGTTCCTTGCGCTTGGCCTTCATGATGCCCGGCAGGGTGGGGTAGCGGGGTTCGTTGAGGCCCTGCTGACTGGTGAAGACGGCGGGCAGGGCCACCCGCACCACCTCGGCGCCCTCGTCGAGGTCGTGCTTGGCTTTGGCGTGGGACTCGCCCTCGAGTTCGATCTGGGTGGTCCAGCTCACCACCGGCCAGGAGAGCGCCTCGGCGATGGCGGCACCCAGCGCCTGGGAGTCCCAGTCGGCCTGCTGCCCGCCGGTAAAGACCAGGGTGGGGGCCTCGGCCCGCAGGGTCTCGGCCAGGGCCTCGGCCTGGGTGATGGGGTCTAGGTAGCCCTCGGCCACTAGGTGAACGGCCCGGTCTATGCCCATGGCCAGCGCGGTGCGGATGGCCTCCTCAAAGCGCTCCGGGCCCAGGGCCACCACCACACTTTCGCCGCCGTGTTTTTCCTGGAGCCGGATGACCTCCTCCACCGCCCACTCGTCCATCTGGTCGAGGATCATGGTGACCCCGGAGAGGTCTACCTTGCCCCCCTCAATCTTGAGGCGGGACTCGCCGTCGGGTACTTGCCGGATGACTGCTATGAATTTCATGATTGCCTCCAAGGGAGCCGAAAGCTCAAGGCCGAAAGCCCCAAGCTACTCGTCTGACTGATTTAGTGTACGCAACAGAGCGTTGAGCTTTGTTTGCAGGTCGCTTGCTTCACTTTTCAGAGGAACGATTTGAGATGCCTCGAGAAAACCCAAGGCTATAGCAATGTCAAGGGCACTGACCGATTCCAGCAGGGAGCCTCGAGCCTGGTACAAAAAGCGTGCGAAGTCCCGGTCGGTTCCCCGTCCTTTGCCCTCGGCTATGTTGAGCGGAACCGAAGCAGCAGCCCTACGAAGCTGGCTGGTCAAACCAAAGCGTTCCTCTGGAGGAAACTGCTCGCTCACCTTATAAACCTGGGCTACGTAGGCAACTGCCCGGTGGTAAACCTGTAGTTGTTCAAATCCAAAATGCCCCATAGGTCTTACGCTTTTTAGCTTTCAGCCTTCGGCCTTGAGCTTTTAGCTATTCAAAATATGCCTCGCAATGATGAGCCGCTGAATTTCATTGGTTCCCTCGTAAATCTGGTTCAGCTTCACATCGCGCAAAAGCTTCTCCACCGGGTACTCGTGCATGTAGCCAAAGCCGCCGTGGATCTGGATGGCCTGGTTGGCGGCCTCGAAGGCCATTTCCGCGGCGTAGGCCTTGGCAATGGCGGCGGCGTGGGCCTGGGGCAGCCCCTGGTCGGTTAGCCAGGCCGCGTAGTAGGTGTAGGCGCGGGCGGTTTCGATGCCCATCAGCATCTCGGCCAGCTTGAACTGGATGGCCTGGAAGTCGGCAATGGGCTTGCCAAAGGCTTCGCGCTCCTTGGCGTACCTGGTGGCCTCTTCCAAAGCCCGCCGGGCTACCCCCACGCTGCCCGCCGCTACCGGAATGCGGGTCTTGTCCAGGGTGTTCATGGCAATCTTGAAGCCATCGCCCTCCTGGCCCAGCAGGTTCTCGGCGGGCACCCGGCAGTCCTCGAACACCAGCTCATAGGTACCGCTGGCCCGCTGGCCCATCTTGCCGTGCAGTTTGTGGGCGGTAAAGCCGGGGGTGCCCTTCTCCACCACAATGGCAATTACCCCTTTGTGGCGCAGCTCGGGGGCGATGGTCGCAAAGACCACTACCGTCTCGGCCTCGCCGCCGTTGGAAATCCAGGTTTTGGTGCCCTTCAGCACGTAATGGTCGCCCTCCCGCACGGCCCGTGATCGCACCGCTGCCCCATCGGGCCCGTTGCCCGGCGCGGAGCGGGCAAGTCCTGCCAAGGCGTGCGTGACGTCGATCTGTGAGATACAGCGCTGTGCTGGGTCGGTGGGGCCGGCGCGGCGCAGGTAGGTGGACAG
>CAZIXH010000087.1:0-2912 GCA_964543055.1 uncultured bacterium | reverse complement strand
GCCTTGAACCGCTCACAGCCCCATGCGAAAGCGTTCTTGCAAGGGTTCGGAGTAGACGGCTCTTATGCCGACTGCTAAGTCCCGTGGAGCAGTGGCCCCAATGGCTTCTGCAACGCTTGCATACAGGCCAGCCCCAACCAGCCCTAATAGGGCGGCCCCTCGGGCCGGGCCTTCCTCCAAGGTGCTGCGGGCCAATGGCAGGGCCAATATACTGCCCGCAATCGAACGCCAGAAACCGGAGCGGGCTCCCCCGTCAGAGGCCTAGACGTTGTAACTGCTGCTGCTGGTGGTACCCCCCCGGCCCGTCCAGTTGGTGTGGAAGAACTGCCCCCGGGGCCGGTCTACCCGCTCGTAGGTGTGGGCCCCAAAGTAGTCGCGCTGGGCCTGCACCAGGTTGGTAGAGAGGGTGCCGCTACGGTAGCCGTCGAAGTAGGCCAGGGCGCTGCTAAAGGCCGGGGTCCAGAGGCCGTGCAGTGCGGCGGTGGCCACCACCTGACGCCAGGCCACCTGGCTGTGTTTGATGATGTTGGTGAAGTAGGGGTCTAAGAGCAGGTTGGCGAGGTTGGGGTTGTGGTCGTAAGCGGCTTTGATGTTCTCGAGGAAGCGCGCCCGGATGATACAGCCCTCACGCCACATCAGGGCGATGCCGCCATAGTTCAGGCTCCAGCCGAACTCCCGGGCGGCCATCTGCATGAGCTGGTAGCCCTGGGCATACGAGCAAATTTTGGAGGCATAGAGGGCCTGGCGCACCTGCTTGATGAAGGCTTGTTTGTCGCCGGTGAACTGGGCCTGGGGAGGCTCAAAAAGACGGGCCGCCTCGAGGCGCTCTTCCTTGAGGGCGCTCAGGCTGCGGGCAAACACCGCCTCGGCAATGGTGCTGGCAGGCGCACCTACGTCTAGCGCCGTGACCGAGGTCCACTTGCCGGTGCCCTTCTGCCCGGCGGCATCCAGGATCACGTCTACCAGGTCTTTGCCGGTTTCTTCGTCCTTCTTGGTCAGGATGTCGGCGGTGATCTCGATCAGGTAGCTGTCGAGTTCGCCCTGGTTCCACTCGGCAAACACCTGGGCGCACTCGGCGTTGGAAAGGCCTGCCACCTGCCGCAGCAGGCTATAGGCCTCGGCGATCATCTGCATATCGCCGTACTCGATGCCGTTGTGCACCATCTTGACGAAGTGGCCCGCGCCGTCCGGCCCCACCCAGTCGCAGCAGGGGGTGCCATCGGCTACCCTGGCCGCGATGGACTGGAAGATCGGCTTGACGTGTTCCCAGGCCCGCGCATCCCCAACCGGCATGGTCGAGGGGCCGTGCAAGGCGCCTTCTTCGCCACCGGAAACGCCCGTGCCGATAAAGAGCAAACCTTTCTCGGCCAGTTCGCGGGTGCGGCGGTTGGTATCGGCGTAGTGGCTGTTGCCGCCGTCGATGATGATGTCGCCGGGTTCTAAGAGCGGCACCAGTTGCTGGTTGGTCGCGTCCACCGGGCTGCCGGCCTTGACCATTAGCATGATTTTGCGGGGTTTTTTCAACTGACGCACGAACTCGGGCAAACTGTAGGCCCCGATGATGGTTTTACCTTTGGCCCGACCCTCGGTAAACTCTTTGACCTTCTCGACGGTGCGGTTGAAGGCCGAAACGGTAAAGCCTTTGCTTGCCATGTTCAGGATGAGATTTTCGCCCATCACCGCTAGACCGATTACCCCAATATCACTCTGCATGCTTTGGCTCCTGTTGGTCGTAGTTGGTTTGCTCTAGCACTTCCCGCAGGTTGTCCTCGAGTGACCGGGAAATATCGAGCTGGATGGCGTTGGTGGGGGGCTCGAGGGTCTCGAGCTGGCTCTCTAACAGACTCACCGGCATGTAGTGCTCCCGGTTTTGCATGCGCTGGGCAATGAGTGCCGGGTCGCCGTGCAGGAACACATACCCAACCCCCTCCAGACCTCCGCTCAGGGTGGTTCGGTAGCTTTCCTTGAGGGCCGAGCAGGCCAGCACCAAGGGGTTATCTTCGGCCAGATGCTGCTCGATCAGGCCCCGCAGCCGCAGCAGCCAGGGTTCGCGGTCGGCATCGGTGAGGGGCTGGCCGCGGGCCATCTTGTCGCGGTTGGACTGGGGATGATAGTCGTCGGCATCGGCGAAAGCCCAGCCCAGCCGCTGCGCTAAAGCCTGGCCCAGGGTGGTCTTGCCCGAGCCCGAGACCCCCATCACGATCAGGACTTTGGGGCTCATTCCACCCTCCAGGGCCAGTCCACGCAATCGCGGACTTCGGGAAACAGCACCAGGTCGGCCTTACCTTTGAGGGTCAGGGTGGTGAGGGTGGCGCCCTTCAGGTAGGTCTGGGCCGCTTGCAGCGTTGCACCTGTCACACTGACATCATCCACCAGCAGAACGCGCTTTCCGGTGGGGTCGAACGGGATGGGCTGTAGCAACTGGGGCTGGGGCCGCTGGGGCCGGTTGTGGTCGTCGCGGTAGTTAAGGTGCAGCAGCTCCAGCGGAACCCCAAGCTGGTGGGCGACCATGCTGGCCGGGACGATGCCCCCTCGAGCAATCCCCACCACCACATCCACCTCGGGTAGCTTCAGCTCGCGCATGCGGGCGCTGATGGTGTGGAACTCGAGCCCGACCTTGACCTTGCTCATGCGCCCTCCTTCACCCTGTACAAGGTCTCGCCCGCCTTGCGTACCAGCAAAATGCCCTCGTCCTCCCGGTTGGCAAAATCTTCAGGATTGATCGAGTCGGGGTTCAGATAACCCAGGTTCAGCCGGGCGCAATCTTCTGGTCCGATGCGGCTGGCCAGGGTGACCCGGATTCTGGGATGCTCCTGCCCATCTACCCAGGTGCCGCTGCCCCGCACGTGGGTGCTGTGGGCCAGCACCCCCAGGGGCACGTGCTTAAAGCGCTCCCACTGGTTCAGGAAATA
>CAZIXH010000086.1:0-7339 GCA_964543055.1 uncultured bacterium | reverse complement strand
ACATAGTTCTATGCGTGGTACGTTCGCGTGGGCTAACCGCACAAGGGTTTTGGGATGCCGTCGAAGACGTCATATGCTGGTAGCGCATGAAGGCAAACAGTTGTCTCGCCTTTATGAAGGTTGTGTCCGACTTGTTTGCCGCCGTGCTGGCCTCTGCTCCTTCGGGCAATTTTTCTGGACGGGATCGGAACGGGCGCTGGATTACCCGCTCCACCGAGGCACCCTGGTCACGCTCGGGGTCGGGCAACAGGGGCAGCCAGAGGAGGTCGTCCGGGGTCAGGTGGGCCTTCTGAACACCCGAGCGGGTAATCCAGAGCCCGTTCCGATCCCGTACCGAGAAATTGCCCGAAGTAGCCGAGGCCAGCCCTGCGGCAAACAAATCGGCCCCAACCTGCTGAAAGGCGAGAAAAAGTTTGGCCTTCATGAGCTACCAGCAATTGCCGCCTTGTACGGCTTCCAAACACTATTGGGCTGTAAGCCAGAGCCTACAGCCCACGGCGAGCATTATGCTCTAGGCTTCGCGCCCAGGCTGCTCCGGACGCACACCCGGGCGGCGGGGCGTACCCACGGGGGCCTGCTCGGCTTCGCGGCGGGCTTCCTCGAGGCGCTTGAGGGTCTTCTGGTCTACCACCTGGGTATCACGCACAAAGTCCGACCCCGTACCGGCGGGAATCAGCTTGCCCAGAATCACGTTTTCCTTGAGGCCGATTAGCTCGTCGAGTTTGCCCGCAATGGCGGCCTCGGTCAGCACGTGGGTGGTGTGCTGGAAGCTGGCCGCCGAGAGCCAGCTCTTGGTCGAGAGGGCGCTCTTGGTCACGCCCATGAGCATGGGCTTCCAGCTTGCAGGGGTTTTGCCCTCGGCCATCAGGGCCTCGTTGGCCGATTCCACATCCCACTTCTCAATCACCTGGCCCTCGAGGTAGCGGCTATCCCCGGAGTCGGTGATCTCTACGTACTTGAGCATCTGCCGCACGATGGTCTCTATGTGCTTGTCGTGCAGCTTAACCCCCTGGGCCCGGTATACGCGCTGGATTTCGTCGGTCAGGTAGCGCTCTACCGCCTCGGGGCCTTTGGCTTCTAGCAGTTGGTGGGGGTCTATGGCGCCACGGGTCAGGGGTTGACCGGCCTCTACCGTCTCGCCTTCCTTCACGGTGATGCGGGCTTCCTTGGGTACCTTGTACTCCTTGGAGAAGCCCTCGCTGCTGACAAAGATGCTGGTCTTGTCTTCGTGCTCCTCGATGTGAACAGTGCCGTCAATCTCGGCAATCACTGCCTTGACCTTGGGGCGCCGGGCCTCGAAGAGCTCAAGCACGCGGGGCAGACCCTGGGTGATGTCGGTGCCGGTGGCCACCCCGCCGGTGTGGAAGGTACGCATGGTGAGCTGGGTTCCGGGCTCCCCGATAGACTCGGCAGCCACCACGCCCACACTTTCACCGATGGAGACCAGCTTGGCCGCCGACAGATCCCAGCCATAGCAGTGCTGGCAAACCCCATAGCGGGTACGGCAGGTCAGGGGCGAGCGCACCGGAACTTCCTCAATCAGGCGTTCCTCAGCGGCCTTGACGATCAGGTTCACTTCTTCCTGGGTAAGTTGGTGGCCCTCCGTAAAGGTCTTGCCCTTGATTTCAAACTCGCGGGCCACCGTACGACCATACAACCCCGACTCGATGTCACTCTTTTTGCGCAGCCGCTTGTTGCGGAAGGCCTCGTCAAACTGCAGCAGGGGCACCGAGATATAGTCGGGCGTACCGCAGTCCAGCTCCCGCACGATCACCTCGTGGGCTACATCGTGCAGCTTGCGGGTCAGGTAGCCCGAGTCGGCAGTGCGCAGCGCGGTGTCGGCGCCGCCCTTACGGGCCCCGTGGGTGGAAATGAAGTACTCGAGTACCGTGAGACCCTCGCGGAAGGAGGCCTTCACCGGCACCGGGTAGGTCTCCCCGGAGGGCTTGGCCATCAGGCCGCGCATCCCGGAGATCTGGCGAATCTGCTGGGGGTTTCCGCGTGCGCCGGACTGGCTCATCACGTAGAGCGGGTTGAAGGGGTAGTTCTCCTCGAAGTTCTTGAACACCGCCCCGGTCACCTTCTCGGTGGTCTGGCTCCAGAGCTGCAAAATCTGTTGGAAGCGCTCTTCCTCGGTCATCAGACCAAGCTCGAACGCCTGCTCGATCTGGGCCAGCTTGGCATCGGCCTCCTGCAAGAACTGCTTTTTCTCGGCAGGAATCACCGCATCGTCAATGCCGATGGTGATGCCGGAGGTGGTAGAGAGTACAAAGCCGTAGTACTTGAGCGCGTCCAGGAGCTTGGCGGTCTTTTCCACCCCGAGCACCAGGAAGCTCTTGTAAACCAGGTCTTTGAGCGAGTTCTTCTCCTGGGCCACCTCGAGGTTCACTAACTCCTCCGCAGCCGCCGTGTCTTCAACAGCCTCGCTGACGATGCGCAGGAAGAGCATACGCCCCGGTGAGGTTTCCAGGAGTTTATTGCCCAGGCGCACCGTGACCACGTCCTGGTGATCCACCACGCCGCTCTGTACGGCCAGGAGGGCTTCGTCCACGCTGCTGAAGACGTACTTAAGGCGGCCCACACTGGTTTCCTTACCGGCCACCTTGATTTTGGCGTTCAGGGCCACCTTACCCTGGTCATAGGCGTTGAGAGCTTCTTCAATGGTTTTGAACTCTGAGCCCTGGCCCTTCTTCTCGCGGCGGAGCTGGGTGATGTAGTACAGGCCCAGAATGATGTCGCGGGCCGGCTTGGCGACAGGCTCACCGGAGGCCGGCGAGAGGATGTTGTGGGCGGAGAGCATCTGGATGCGGGCCTCGGCCTGGGCATAGCTCGAGAGCGGCACGTGTACGGCCATCTGGTCGCCGTCGAAGTCGGCGTTAAAGGCCTCGCACACCAGGGGGTGAAGCTGGATGGACTGACCTTCTACCAGCACGGGCTGGAAGGCCTGGATACCCAGGCGGTGCAGGGTAGGGGCCCGGTTCAGGAGCACCACCTTACCATGGATGACCTCTTCCAGGGCGTCCCAGACCTCGTCTTTGATGTCGCGGGAGCGTTCCAGCATCTTGCGGGCGCTCTTGACGTTGTTGGCGATGCCCTTCTCTTCCATCTTCTTGAGCAGGAAGGGCTTGAAGAGCTCGAGGGCCATGCGCTTGGGCAGACCGCACTGGTGCAGCTTGAGCTGCGGCCCCACCACAATCACGCTTCGGCCCGAGTAGTCCACCCGCTTGCCCAGCAGGTTCTGGCGGAAGCGGCCCTGCTTGCCCGAGAGGATGTCGGTCAGGGAGCGCAGGGCGCGGTCAGAGCCGGGGTTGGTGACCGGAGTACCGCGCCGTCCGTTGTCCAGGAGGGCATCCACCGCTTCCTGCAGCATCCGCTTCTCGTTGCGGATGATCATCTCGGGGGCCCCTTGCGAAAGGAGCTTGCGCAGACGGTTATTACGGTTGATCAGGCGGCGGTAGAGGTCGTTCAGGTCGCTGGTCGCGAAGCGCCCGCCGTCTACCTGCACCATCGGGCGCAAGTCGGGGGGCAGCACCGGCACGGCCTCGAGTACCATCCACTCGGGGCGGTTGCCGGAGTCGCGGAACGAACGCACCACTTCAAGGCGCTTGCGGGCTTTGGCCCGACGGGCACGGCTGGGGTGTTTCATCTCCTCGACCAGCTCGGCCTCGAGCACGCTCAGGTCAATATCCTTCAGAAGTTCCTGGATGGCCTGTGCGCCCATCTTGGCATCTATGTCGTAGGACTCAATCACCCGCACGGCCATGCGGATGAAGTCCACCTCCACCCGGCCATAAATCTCCGAGGTTACCTTGCCGCCATCGGCCAGGGCGTCTCCGGGGGAAACCCGGTCGCCGTTGGTCACGTCTACATCGTCCTCGAAGGGGTAGAGCTTGGCCTTCATCACCACAATGGAGGCCGGCTCGTGCAGGTGCACCACCCCATCGGCTTCGGCGTAGACTTCCTCCTCGGGCTCGATGGCGCCTACCAGCTTGTCACCCTTACGCACACTCATACCCTCGGCGGCCAGCACGTGCATGTGGGGCTGGAGGGGGTAGTCGGCCACCCGGGGGCGCTCCAGGGTAAAGCTGAGATGAACTTCCTTCCTGGCCGTTTCGGCCTCGAGCTTTTCCACCTTGAGGCCCTTGGGCATCTTGAGCTGGCCCTTGCCCTGGGCCAGCACATCGCCGTTGCCCACCAGCTCACCCTGGCCCACCTTGAGGTGCATCCCGGCGGGAATCAGGTAAATGGCACTGACCACACTGGTGTCGGGGTCGAGGATCTTGACCAGGGCCCCATCGCCCACCTCTTCCACGTCCACCACACCGGAGTCTTCGCTGGTGATCTGGTAGGAGGCCTCGAGCTCGGCAATGGGCTCACCCGGCTTGTACGAATCCTGTTCAATCCAGGCTGCTTTGGGCAGGGTCAGGCTGGCCCGCTCCTTGTCGGCGTACTCAACCCGGATGCGGCGGGGGAAGCGGAAGAGCACCAGCCCATCCATCTTGCTCACCACCCCCGGTGCCAGCTCCTGGCCTTTCTTGACCTCGTCTCCATCCTTGACGAAAGTCTCTACACCGGCGGGAATCGCATAGGTCTCCTGCTTACCAAAGCGCAGTTCACGGTACTCGTCGTCAGTGAGAAGCTGGCGCTTCTGCACCGGTGTGCCGCCCAGCATGGCCCCCTTGGGGTCAATGGTGATGTACTTGGCAAAATAGAGAACTTGCTCGAGTTCCTGCGCCGAAAGGTCAAGCAGCGTACCAATCTTGGAGGGCACATCCTTGACATACCAGATGTGGGCAGTGGGGGTAGCCAGTTCAACATGGCCCATACGGTAACGGCGCACGATGCTCTTGGTCACCTCCACCCCGCAGCGCTCACACACCTTGCCCTCGAAGCGCTGGCGCTTGTACTTGCCGCAAGCACACTCGTAGTCCTTCTGGGGCCCAAAGATGCGCTCGTCAAACAAACCATCGCGCTCGGGCTTAAGGGTGCGATAGTTGATGGTCTCGGGCTTTTCAACCTCGCCGTAGCTCCAGGAACGGATCTTTTCGGGGGCGGCCAGGCCGATTCTTACTTTGCGAACTTCTCGTTTAATCATTGTTCACTCCGTGAACTTTGTGTCTCAGGTCTCAAGTCACAGGTCTAAGGCCAGGGGCGGTAGATGCCATGCAACCTGCAATATCATCGGCGGCTAGCCAACCCTTCAAAAATGTCCAGATTCCTGGCATTTTCGTCGTAGGTCTCTACATCCAGGCCCAGTGACTGCAATTCCTTCACCAGCACCCTGAAGCTCTCCGGTACGCTAGCCTCGGGCACATCGTCGCCCTTGACCACAGCCTCATAGGCCGCGTTGCGACCTTCAATATCGTCGGACTTGATGGTGAGGATTTCTTGCAGCGTGTGCGCTGCACCATAGGCTTCCAGCGCCCACACCTCCATCTCGCCAAAACGCTGACCCCCGAACTGAGCCTTGCCACCCAAAGGCTGTTGGGTGATGAGGGAGTAGGGACCGGTCGAGCGGGCGTGCATCTTGTCCTCGACCATGTGGTAGAGCTTCATGATGTACATCACCCCCACCACAATGGGGCCTTCGATGGGTTCACCGGTGCGTCCGTCGTAGAGCACGCTCTTGCCCTGTTGAGCCACTTCACGCAACTGTTCGGCAGGGTCTTTCTCACCGTCCACCAGGCCCAGCTTGGCAGCTCTGGCCAGCACTTCCCGCTCGCGGTTGTCAATGCCAAAACCAGCCTTGGTGCGGGTTTGCCATTTCTTATCAAAGGCCTTACCCAGCATCTCCTTGATCTCGTCCTCGGAAATCCCGTCAAAGACCGGGGTGATGAACTTGAGGTCGAGTTCATAACCGGCCAGACCCAGGTGGGTCTCCAGAATCTGACCGAGGTTCATACGGCTCGGTACGCCCAGGGGGTTAAGTACGATGTCTACCGGGGTGCCGTCGGGCATGTGCGGCATGTCTTCGGGGGGTAGAATCTTGGAAACCACACCCTTGTTACCGTGGCGGTTGGCGAGCTTGTCGCCCACTTGCAGCTTGCGCTTCTGGGCCACATAGACCCGTACCACCTCACGCACACCGGGTTTAAGCTCCACCCCGGGGTCGCCCCGGCGCAAGCGCAGGGTACGCACCACAATGCCCCCTTCACCAGGCGGCACCCGCAGGGAGGTATCCTTGACGTCGCGGGCCTTTTCACCGAAGATGCTGCGCAGCAGCCGCTCTTCGGGAGTAGGCTCGGTCTCACCCTTGAAGCTGGTGCGGCCTACCAGGATGTCACCGGCCTTGACCTCAGCGCCAATCCGCACCACGCCATCCTCGTCAAGATCGCGCAGGGCGGCTTCCGAGAGGTTGGGAATGTCGCGGGTAACGCGCTCAGGGCCTAGCTTGGTGTCGCGGGCCTCGATCTCGTAGCGTTCGATGTGAACCGAGGTGTAGAAATCACGACGCAGGAGGTCTTCAGAGATAACGATGGCGTCTTCGTAGTTATAGCCATCGAAGGGCATGATGGCCAGCAGCACGTTTTGCCCTAGGGCCAGTCGTCCTTCGTCGGAGGCGGGGCCGTCGGCGAGGAGGTCACCTTTCTTGATCTTTTGACCCTTGGAGACCCGGGGACGTTGGTCAAGCGCGGTGCCCTGGTTGGAGCGGGTGAAACGGCGCAGGTTGAACTCGTAAAGGCCTTTGTCGTCCCCCCGAATGTGAATCTTGGAGCCATCCACATACTCCACCACTCCATCCACATTGGAGTAGAGCGAGGTTAGGGAGTCGCGCACCACCCGCTCCTCCACGCCGGTCATGACCACCGGGCTTTGGGCCCGCAGCAGGGGCACGGCCTGGGCTTGCATGTTGGAACCCATCAGGGCGCGGTTGGCGTCGTCGTGCTCGAGGAAAGGCACCAAGTTGGTATTTACCGAGAAAATCTGCTTGGGCGAAACGTCCATGTATTCGACTTCTTCAGGACGCATCACGATGGGGTCGCCCTTCTTGCGCACCACCACCTGCTGGGTGTCGAAATGCCCATCGGGTTTGAGGGGGGTGTTGGCCTGGGCAATGGCATAGCGGTCTTCCTCGGTGGCGGTCATGAAATCCACCTTGTCGGTCACCCTGCCGTTTTCCACCTTGCGGTAGGGGGTCAGGATAAAGCCCAGGTCGTTTATGCGGCCAAACGAAGCCAGCGAGGAGATCAGACCGATGTTGGCGCCTTCGGGCGTTTCGATGGGGCAGATGCGGCCGTAGTGGGTGCGGTGCACGTCACGCACATCAAACCCCGCCCGTTCGCGGGTCAGGCCGCCCGGCCCCAGCGCGGAAATGCGCCGCTTGTGACGTAGCTCCGAG
>CAZIXH010000085.1:0-7791 GCA_964543055.1 uncultured bacterium | reverse complement strand
GGTTTCGTGTGCCCAGGGCGAGGTGGGGCGGGTCTACGAGGGCGCACTGAAGTTTACCGTGGAGGAGTTTGACCCCTACCAGGTGGTCACCACCCGCACCCAGATCATGATGAACGTGGGCAACCCCGAACAGGCTTTCCGGCTGTCGCTACTGCCCAACGATGGCGTGGGTCTGGCCCGCATGGAGTTCATCTTCGCCGACTGGGTGGGCATTCACCCCCTGGCCCTTTTACACCCCGAAAAACTCTCGCCGAAGGTGCGGCGCGAGATTGAGGCCAGAACCAACGGCTACTCGAGCGGGCGCGAATACTTTATTGACCGCCTGAGCCAGGGCATTGCGGTGCTGGCCGCTGGGTTCTACCCCAAGCCAGTAATCCTGCGGATGAGCGACTTCAAGACCAACGAGTACGCCAAACTGCTAGGGGGCGAAGCCTTCGAGCCGGGCGAGGAGAACCCCATGCTCGGTTGGCGGGGGGCCAGCCGCTACTACCACCCCGACTACAAGGAAGGCTTCCTGCTGGAAGTTGCGGCGGTCAAGCGGGTGCGCGACGAGATGGGCCTTACGAACCTGGTGGTGATGATCCCCTTCTGCCGCACAGTAGAGGAAGGCCAGCGGGTGCTGGAAACCATGAAGGAAGGGGGCCTGGAGCGGGGCAAGAACGGCCTGGAAGTCTATGTGATGGCCGAGATTCCTTCCAACGTGATCCTGGCCGAGGCGTTCAGCCAGATCTTCGACGGCTTCTCGATTGGCTCCAACGACCTGACCCAGCTGGTGCTGGGGGTAGACCGCGACTCCACCCAGGTAGCCGCCCTCTTCGACGAACGCAACCAGGCCGTAAAGTGGGCCTGCGCCGAGCTGATTCAGAAAGCCCACAAGCACGGGCGCAAGGTGGGCATCTGCGGACAGGCCCCCTCCGACTACCCGGAGTTTGCGGCCTTCCTGGTGGAAGCAGGGATTGATTCTATTAGCCTGAACCCCGACTCGGTGGTGCGTACCAAGAAGCGCATTATGGAAACCGAGAAAGCCCTGGGAAAAAGGGTGGGAAGGAGGGCCAGATGAGACACCAGCGGATTGTGTTTCTGGGCGAACGGATCATCCTGGGCGATGAAATCGGGCCGGATGAGTTTCACGACCTCGAGACCTTCCGGCGCTGCGCGGCCCAGTGGGGCGGGCCGGAGAATGTACTGATCCTGCGCAACGCCACCGTGAGTGAGGTGGGTTTAGAAGAGAAGCTCGAGTACCTCCTGATCAACCGGGCCGAGATCATGGCCCTGGGGCTCGGCGGGTTGAGCGTGAGTGGGCTCGAGGCCTTACGGCCTTAGCCTGCTTGCCCTTGGGCAAGCGCTTTCAGGCTCACTGCGCGTTGCACGAAGGGTTATACCAGATTTGGTTGGTTCGTCGCCGTTCGGCGACAAACCAACCCGACCAACGGGAGTGCTCTGGGATTCAAAAAGACAACCTCTTGAACTTTGGTGTTGTCAACTGTCTTTTTGAATCCGGTATTACGGGGGAGCACATGCTCCCCCGCTCAAATGGGCCAGGGCAAGATAAGGTCATTTGGCCCAGGCGCAAAAAGCTAGGCTGATAGCAACGGAGGAACGCATGAGCAAGGGCCCGTTCATACTGGAACGCGCAGGGCTCCTTCAGCTATTGCAGGCCCTGAAGGCCCTGGGCTACCTGACCCTGGGCCCCACGGTGCGCGAGGGGGCCATCGTCTACGATGAGCTTAGACAGCTCGAGGACCTGCCCATCGGCTATACCGACCGTCAGGAGGGGGGCTCCTACCGGCTGGAGCGGCGGGGCGACGGGGCCCTGTTCGGCTACAATGTGGGGCCCCATAGCTGGAAGCGGTTTCTGCACCCGCCCATCCTGCGCTTGTTCCGGGCTCGCCAGGGCAATGGAGGCCTCGAGTTCGAATCCGAGAGCGAGGCTGCTCCCAAATACGCCTTCATTGGGGTACGGGCTTGCGAGCTGCAGGCCATCCGGGTTCAGGACCGGGTTTTTCTGGGGGGGCCTTACCAGGACCCGCACTACAAGGCCAGGCGCGAACAGGTGTTTATCGTAGCGGTGAACTGCACCCAGGCCGGCCATACCTGTTTTTGCGCCTCGGTAGAGAGCGGCCCCAGGGCCCAGACCGGCTTCGACCTGGCCCTGACCGAGGTGGTGGACGGCGAGCATTCCTACTTTGTAGGAGAGGTGGGCAGCGAAGCGGGGGCCCGGTTGCTGGATCAGGTGGCCCACCGCACGGCCCAGGAGGCCGAGTGGAACCAGGCCCTGGCCCTGGTAGACCGGGCCGCCCGCCAGATGCGTCACCTGGATACCCAGGGGCTCAAGGAGCGCCTGTACCAGAGCCTCGAGCACCCCCGCTGGCAGGTGGTGGCAAACCGGTGCCTCTCCTGCGGCAACTGCACCCAGGTCTGCCCCACCTGCTTCTGCACCAGCGTGGAAGACCACACCGACCTCTCGGGCCAGGTAGCCGAGCGCGCCCGCCGCTGGGACTCCTGCTTTACCTCTGACTTTTCCTATCTGCACGGGGGCAGTGTGCGGGTCTCGACCCAGGCCCGCTACCGCCAGTGGCTCACCCACAAGCTGGCTAGCTGGCAGGATCAGTTTGGTCTGCTGGGCTGCGTGGGATGTGGCCGCTGCATCACCTGGTGCCCGGTAGGGATAGACCTGACCGAAGAAGTTGCGGCCATGAACGACGTTCAAACAGGGCGGTTTGCGCCCAAAGAGGCGGGAGGTGCCCATGTCTAAAGCTGGCCTCGAGCACTACCTGAACGAGCACCCTTTCTTCCGGGGCTTGCGCCCCAAAGACCTGGCCTGGCTGGCCGAGCTGGCCGAGCCGCTAGAGTGCGAGGTAGGCGACTACCTCTACCGCGAGGGCGAAGAATCCAGGGATTTTTACCTGATTCAAGAAGGGCTGGTGAGGCTGGAAATCCACGCTCCCGGGCAGGGCGACCTGGTGATACAGACGGTGGGGCCGGGAGACGTGCTGGGCTGGTCGGTGATGATACCCGAGACCCGCAAAACCTTCAGCGCCCGCATCTTCCAGGCCACCCGCCTGCTGGCCTTCGATGCCGCCAGTGTGCGGGCACGCGCCGAGGAAGACCACCACTTTGGCTACGAGCTGTGCAAGCGTTTTTCCAGGGTCATCGGCGAACGCTTGCAAGCCACCCGACTTCGCTTACTGGATTTGTATGGTCAGCCTTCCTAGCCCTACCGTGGTAGACCCCATGCGGCCCCGCCCCTTTCGGGTTGCCCGGGTGATACGCGAAACCGCCGATGTGGTCACGCTCGAGCTCGAGGCGCAAACGGGCCCCCCGCTCCGCTTCCAGCCGGGTCAGTTCACCATGCTGTACGTCTTTGGGGTGGGCGAAGTGCCCATCTCCATCAGTGGAGACCCCCAAAAACCCGAGCGGCTGGTGCAGACCATCCGGAAGGTGGGGGCGGTAACCGAGGCCCTGTGCAACCTGCGCAAGGGGGCAGTGGTGGGGGTCCGGGGCCCCTTTGGCAGCCACTGGCCCCTGGAGCAGGCCCGGGGGCACGATGTGGTAATTGTGGCGGGCGGGATTGGCCTGCCCCCCCTGCGCCCGGCCATTTACCACCTCCTGCACCACCGCCAGGACTATGGACGGGTTTATCTGCTCTACGGAGCCCGCACCCCCAGGGATCTGCTTTTCTCCGAGGAACTCAAGCGCTGGCAGTACACCCTCTCCCATGCCCCCGGCGCCACGCCGGTACGGGTGACGGTAGACCGCGCCGAAGGCGACTGGGACGGAGCAGTGGGGCTGGTCACGTCGCTCATTCCCCACCTGATCATAGACCCCTCACGGACCACCGCCCTGATGGTCGGCCCCGAGGTAATGATGCGCTTTACCATCGCCGAGCTGCGCAAGCGGGGCATCCCCGACGGAAACCTCTATCTCTCGATGGAACGCAACATGAAGTGCGCGGTGGGCTTTTGTGGGCACTGCCAGCTGGGGCCGCACTTCGTTTGCAGGGATGGGCCGGTGCTGGCCTTCCCCCAGGTGCGTGACTGGATAATGCGAAAGGAGGTCTAGGTGCCACGCAAACCGCGCAAACCCACCCTGGCGGTCTGGAAATTTGCCTCCTGCGACGGGTGTCAGCTCTCGCTTCTGGACTGCGAGGACGAGCTCCTGGCCGTAGCCGGTTCCGTGCAAATTGCCCACTTCCTTGAGGCCTCCAGCACCGTCATGCCCGGCCCCTACGACCTCTCGCTGGTCGAGGGCTCCATCACCACCCCCCACGACGCCCTTCGCATCCAGGCCATCCGCAAGAACTCCCGGTTTTTGGTGACGATTGGCGCCTGCGCAACCGCAGGGGGCATCCAGGCGCTGCGCAATTTTGCCGATGTGGAGGAGTTTACCCGCATCGTCTATGCCCGGCCTGAGTACATCCAGACCCTGAAGCACTCCACCCCCATCTCCGCGCACGTACCGGTGGATTTCGAGCTACGGGGTTGCCCGATCAGCAAAGGGCAGCTGCTCGAGGTCATCTCGGCTTTTCTGCACAAACGCAAGCCCAACATCCCTCAGCACAGTGTCTGCCTGGAGTGCAAGGCCCGGGGCACGGTCTGTGTGATGGTGGCGCAGGGCATCCCCTGCCTGGGGCCGGTTACCCAGGCCGGCTGTGGGGCCATCTGCCCCGCTTACCGGCGGGGCTGTTACGGGTGCTTTGGCCCCCAGGAGAACCCCAACACCGTAGCTCTGAGCGCCTGGTGGACCCAGCTAGGTGTGGACGAAGCAGCCCAGCAGCGGGCTTTCCGCACCTACAACGCCGGGGCCAGTGCCTTCAGCAAGGAGGCGGAGCGTCATGGGTGAGACCCCCAAACCGAATCGAACCAGAACCCTTCGGGTGGGCAATCTGGCCCGAGTGGAAGGGGAAGGGGCACTGTATGTGCGGGTCAAGGGCCGCCAGGTGGAGGAGGTACGGCTCGACATCTTCGAGCCCCCCCGCTTCTTCGAGGCCTTTCTGCGCGGGCGAAGTTTTGCCGAGGTGCCCGATATCACCGCCCGCATCTGCGGCATCTGCCCGGTAGCCTACCAGATGAGCTCGTGTCAGGCCCTGGAAGCCGCCCTGGGCGTACAGGTGGAGGGCCCGCTCAAGGCCTTGCGGCGGCTCTTGTACTGCGGTGAGTGGATCGAGAGCCACGCCCTGCACATCTACTTCCTGCACCTGCCCGACTTTCTGGGCTACCCCGACACGGTACGGCTGGCCCAGGACCATCCCCAGCAAGTGCAGGAGGCCCTGGCACTCAAAAAAACCGGCAACGAACTGATGACCCTGCTGGGCGGGCGGGAGATTCACCCGATCAACGTGAAGGTGGGCGGTTTCTACCGGGTGCCCCGCAAGGCCGAGCTTTTAGCCCTGCGGGACAGGCTCGAGCGGGCCCGTGAAATTGCCCTGCGGACGGTGCGTTTTGTGGGTAGCCTGGACTTCCCGGATTTCGCACCCGACTACACTTTTGTCTCGCTGCGTCAGGAGGGCGAGTACCCCATTCTGGGAGGCCGCCTGGTTTCCAACCGGGGCCTGAATATTGCGGTAACCGAGTTCGAGCAGCACTTCCACGAAGAGCACGTTGCCCACTCCAACGCCCTGCACGCCACCCTGAAAGGCCAGCCCTACCTGGTGGGGCCGCTGGCCCGCTACAACCTGAACCATGACCAGCTTCCGGCCTCGGTGCAGGCGGTGGCCCGGGAAACCGGTCTGGGGCCGGTCTGCCGCAACCCCTTCCAGAGCATCGTGGTGCGGGCGGTGGAGACCCTGTACGCCTGCGAGGAAGCGCTGCGCCTGATAGACGCTTACGAGGAGCCCGATGCGCCCAGTGTACCCGTGACCCCCAGGGCCGGGGCGGGCGCGGGTTGCAGCGAGGCCCCGCGCGGCATCCTCTACCATCGCTACCGCATGGACGAACAGGGCCTGATTACCGAGGCCAAAATTGTGCCCCCCACCTCGCAGAACCAGAAGATGATAGAAGAAGACCTGCGGCAGTTTGTGGCCGCGAACCTGGAACTTTCCAAGCCCGAACTTACCCTGCGCTGCGAGCAGACCATCCGCAACCATGACCCCTGCATCTCCTGTGCAACCCACTTTCTGCGGCTGGACATCGAGCATGAGCCCTAGAGTGTTCGCCCTGGGCAACCGCTACCGCCAGGACGATGGCGTGGGGCCCTGGGTGGCCCGGCATCTGCGGGAGGCGGGCCTTGAGGTCTTCGAGGTAACCGACGACCTGACCCGGCTGGTGGAGGGCCTGGCTGGAGCAGACGAAGCCTGGGTGGTGGAGGCGGTAGTCTCGGGCCGCCCGGCGGGAACCCTCCATGTGATGGAGGTAGGCCCGGAGCCCCTGCCCTCGGTGTTTGAACGCCTCAGCAGCCACTCCTTCAGCCTGGCCGAGGCCCTCGAGCTCGCCCGCACCCTGGGTTCGCTGCCCCCCCGCACCGTGATTTACGGCATCGAGGGCCTTCAGTTCGGCCTGGGCGAAGGCCTCAGTCCGGCGGTGCAGGAGACCGCCCAGGCGCTCTTGCAGACCTTGCTGGCGGCCCTGGGCCTCTCAGGTAATGCCCCGGTAACCCACACCAATCAAAGTGAGGGGTGAGCGCTATGATGGCCCCACGACCCCTATCCGGACTGAGCGAGGCGGAGGCCCGCAAACGCCTGCACACCCACGGCCCCAACGCCCTGCCCGAGAAGCGTCCCGAGGCGTTGTGGCGACGCTTTTTGCATCAGTTCAAGAGCCCCCTCATCTACATTTTGCTCTTTGCCCTGGTGGTGGACTTTGGGGGGTGGTGGCTCGAGGGGCGGCATGGCTGGCCGCTGGAGTCCCTGGTCATCGGGCTGATTCTGCTGCTCAACGCGGGCCTGGGCACCTGGCAGGAGCGCAAATCGGAAGCCGCACTGCTCAAGCTCAAACGCCTGTCCAGCCCCCTGGTCTGGGTGGAGCGCGATGGGGCCTGGGTACAGCGCCCTAGCCGGGAACTGGTACCCGGCGACCTGGTGCGCCTCGAGGCTGGCGACCGGGTGCCCGCCGATCTGGGGCTTCTGGAAGGCAGCCCCCTGGTGGATGAGTCAGTCTTGACCGGCGAGAGCCTGCCCGCCGAAAAAGAGGTGGGCCAGGAGCTTTTTAGCGGAACCCTGCTGGTGCGGGGCAAGGCCTTTGCCGAGGTATTACGCACCGGCTCAGAGAGCGCTTTAGGCAAGCTAGCGGCCTTGCTGGGCGAGATTCAGGCCGAGCCCACCCCCCTCGAGCGCGACCTGCACCACTTTGGCAATCAGGTAGCCCGGTGGGTGCTGGTGCTGGCCGGAGCGCTGGTGCTGCTGGGCCTTTTCACCGAAGGAGCAGGCCGACTCCCACAGGTTTTTCTGTTTGCCGTGGCCCTGGCGGTGGCCGCCGTGCCCGAGGGGCTTCCGGCGGTGCTGACCCTGACCCTCTCGCTGGGGGTGGAACGCATGGCCGCCCGCAAGGCCGTGGTACGCAAGCTTTCGGCGGTGGAGGCGCTGGGCTCGGTAACGGTCATTGCGACCGACAAGACCGGCACCCTCACCGAAAACCGCATGGAGGTGCGGGCCCTGGACAGCCCCGACCCCGCCCTGGCGCAAATGGCCCTGGCTCTGGCCAATGACGCCGATCATGGCATTGGCGACCCCATGGATCTGGCCCTGCTGCATTACCTGAAGCGCCAGGGGCTCGACCTCGAGACCCTGCGGCAGCGCCACCCCCGCCTTTCCGAACGGGCCTTCGAGAGCGGCCACAAGTTCCAGCGGGTCACGGT
>CAZIXH010000084.1:0-3285 GCA_964543055.1 uncultured bacterium | reverse complement strand
CACGGGGTAGGTGGTCGGCAGCGGAAGGGGTGGATAAGGAGCAGGGTCTGGTGGTGATGGACGAGCCCAACGACAACCTCGAGCTCGAGCGTCTCGAGGGCCTCGAGAGAGCCCTGACCGACTACCCCGGCACGCTTTTGTTTGTCTCGAACGACCGTGAACTGGTCAAAAAGGTAGCCACCCGCTTCTGGGGGCTGGAAAACGGGGTGCTGGTGGAGTACCCCAGCTATGCCGAGGCCGAGGCAGCCATGCTGGGCAAGCCCGCCCTGCGGCTGAACCCTTACGGGGGGTACCCTATGGAGGCAGAGCCGCCGCCCGACGAGCGCGACCTCGAGCAAGAACCAATAACCTTGCTGGCACAACACGACGAACCGGGCGTGACCGAGCGCAGCTGTCAGCGCCTGCGGGCCGACCTGCTGGCCCTGGAAGAGGCTCTGTACCGGCAGTACGCCCTGATGTTTTTCCAGCCCTACCCCTACCGCTACCGCTTACAGCAGGAGGGTCTGGAGGTCTTTGCCGACGAGGAACTGGGCTGCTGGCGCTTCTGGAGCCGCGAGGAGGCGTGCAGTGGCGCGTTTTCAGGCGGTGTACTGAGCCTCGAGGGGCGGGCCAGCCCCCGGATGCTGCGGGCCATCCTGCGGGTAGCTTTTGAGTTGCTGGATGCTCTGGTGGTGCGGTATGGCGAGCAGGGCTTTGGCCGAAAGGGCTACCTCAAGCAGTTCGCCGGGTACAGCCCTCCAAGCTCAGGGGAATTCTCACCTGCTCGAGCCAAGCGCCGCAGAAAGTACAGAAAAACGCCTCAGAAGGTACAACTTCCACCCTGACCCCAGAGCCCTGAGCCCGGAACCCTCATCGCGTTTCCCACAAACACTCCGCATCGCATGCGGAGTGTTTTACCCAGAACAGCAAAACCTGCTGTTCTGGGTATTAGTGGGAACCGCTCTCACTGCGCTTCGCGCACCTGGCGCTTGATGCGGGTGAGTACGGCCTGCAAGCCGCGCAGCCGCAAGGGCGTGATGATTTCCTCGAGCCGGGCCAGGCTGTAAAAGTCCTCTGGCACACCCAGCACGGCCTCGGGGCTTTCGCCCTCCAGCCCTTCGGCCAGTAGCCCGGCAAAGGCCCGCACCGTGGGGGCTTCTTTGGGGGCGTCGAAGAAGAGGTGAACCTTGCCCTCCTGGAGTTCGGCATGCACGAAGAATGGCGTGGTGCACTCGTGGACTTGCTCGAGCTTGCCCTGCATGCCCTCAGGGAGGGGCGGCATTTTCTTGGCAAACTCCAAAAGCATCTCGGTCTTGATCACCTTAGGGGCGCTCCCCAGCATCTGAACCACGTGCTGAAGTTTGGGGGGCAGTTGGGCCAGTCGTTCGTCGGCGGTCATAGGTTCCAGGGTAAGGGGTAAGGCAAGGAAGGGTCTAGGGTTCTGTGCACGATGCGGCGGTCAAGGATTCTGACAAAACAACTTGAACAAATCCCGGCCCAGGTCGGCGTAGTTGCGCACGTGCCCGGCCTGGTTGCCGTAGGTCAGGTACAACACGCGGTGAATGGCCTTGGCGGCCTCTTCGCTGCTCTGGACGGTCTGGAGCTTGTCCACTATTTCGCTCACCACCGGCCCATAGAGCGCCTCGAGGGGCGCTAGCTCACCCATGCCCAGGGGGTCGTAAATCTGCAGATAGGTCTGAACCTGCGCCACGAGGTCATCCATAAGGTGCTTTCTGTAAGGGCCAAAAGCCCAAGGCCGAAGGCTGAAAGCGTAGCTTTTGCGTCACCCACTCAAACTGTCCTCTACGGTGCAGGGTTGACGGTAAAGGGCGCACTCTCCCCCAGGGCCATGTTGAACTGACCGGGCACGATGGGGGGGTCAGTGCTGATGTTGCTGCTGGCAGGGTAGACCTCCACCACATAGGAATCGGAGGTATTCAGGTTAAGGTTGCTGAAGCTGGTGCTGAGGGCCGCAATGATGTTGCGGGCGACCACGGTACTGGTGGTGCGGTTCACCAGGCGTACCAGGTAGGCTGTGGCCCCACTGCTGGCGGTCCAGGTAGCCGATACGGACTTGGTGGTGGGGTTGTTGCCAATGGTTACGGTGGGCCTGGCGAGGGTAGCGCTGGCATCCACGTTCAGGCTGACCTGTTCGGTTTGCCCGTCAATGGTGGCCGAAAATGTATAAGTGCCGCTCGAGAGGGTTTTGGAAGCATCCCACCCAATCTCCCACCAGACCCCCGAGGGGGTGCGGGCCGAAGCGCTTTGCAGGGTGAGGGTCTCGCTATAGCCGCCCGGCCCGCTCACGCTCACGGTGATGCTGTTGGGCTGCTGCTGGGGTCGCAGAACCAGAATGTAGGCTCTTCCAGTAGTGGCGGCATTGTAGGTACCGATGGAAGCCTGAAGTTTGGCCTGGGGGGCGCTCGAGCACCCGCTCAAGAGGCCCAGCGCTAGGATTCCGGCGAGCAGATAGGGTTTCACACGTCACCTCGAGGCTGTAGCCTAAAACAGAAATGTGAGAGCTGCCAAACAGCGCTCTCACATCCTCGTCAATGCTCTGGTCAATCAGTCCAGGAAGTCCCGCAGCTTGCGGGTACGACTCTCGTGATACTTGAGCTTGCGCAGGGCTTTGTTCTCAATCTGGCGGATGCGCTCGCGGGTCACGCCGAAATAGGCGCCCACCTCTTCTAAAGTGTGTTCGCGCCCATCAATCAGGCCCTTGCGCAGCTTCAAGACCATGGCCTCGCGCTCGGAGAGCTTGCCGAGGGCTTTTTCCAGCTCCTCCGAGAGCATGCTCTGGGCGGCGGAATCCACCGGCGAGGCCATGTGCTCGTCGGGGATGAAGTCGCCGTAGAAGCTGTCCTTCTCGTCGCCGATGGGGGTTTCCAGGCTTACGGGTTCCTGGGCAATCTTGAAGGTCTCCTCGACCTTCTTGGCGTCCCAGCCGGGGCCCATGGCCTCGGCAATTTCTTCGTAAGCCGGTTCGCGGCCCAGCTCCTGCTGCATCTGGCGGGCGGTGCGGGTCAGCTTGTTGATGGTCTCGACCATGTGCACCGGGATGCGCATGGCGCGGGCCTGGTCCGCGATGGAGCGCGAGACGGCCTGGCGGATCCCCGAGTTGGCGTAGGGCGAGAAGTTGTAGCGGCGCCGGTGTTCGAACTCGTCGACCTCTGTCACCAGGCCGACGTTGTCTTCCTGGATCACGTCGAGGTACTGCAGGCCGGGGATGGTGCGCTACTTGGCGAGGGAGATGACGAGACGCAGGTTGCACGCGCCCATTTCCTTGATGGTCTTGCGCCCTCGTGC
>CAZIXH010000083.1:0-8512 GCA_964543055.1 uncultured bacterium | reverse complement strand
CATGGGGGATATGGCCACGTCCGATACAGGCTGCGGTGCCCCGAGACAGGGCAGGCATTAGCGCTCGAATGCCGTCGAGGACACACGCCCGATGGCGCAAAAGAACCCCACCAGGGCCGAAAGCAGCAGGCCAACCAGGGTCTCGAGCGCCGTCACGGGTGCATTTAGGGGACTGGCGTTCGGTGATGTGAGGGGGAACATCAGGTTTCGAGAACCATTCCAGAGCTGCGGCTTCCCTGTTGGGCTTCTTTTTCGCCATCGGGATGGCGCCCTCGAGGGCCTTCGAGCGCTCCTTGCTGCCCTGGATTGTGGCCTCGCAGACGGTGCCGATCATCGCCATCGCGCCCATGTTGGTGGTGGTGCTGGGCCAGTATGGGGTACAGGGCTGGCTGCCCAAGGCCATCATCGCTGCTTATATTGCTTTTTTCCCTATCGCCATCGGAGTGGCCAAGGGGCTCAAGAGCCCCGACCCTCTCAGCCTCGACCTGATGAAAACCTACAACGCCAACAACTGGCAGACCTATCTGAAGCTGCGCTTTCCGGCCTCGATTCCCTATCTTTTTACAGCCTTCAAGGTGGCCATGACGGCGGCTTTGATTGGGGCCATTGTGGCCGAAATTTCCACCATCAGCTTTCAGGGCATCGGCAAGATGCTGGCCGAAAACTCCCGCGCTTCGGATGTGGTGGCGATGTGGGTCATCATGCTTTCTTCGGCGGTGCTGGGTATTTTGCTGGTGGCTCTGGTGAACTGGTTGGAGCGCTTGCTAACCCCCTGGCAACGTTCCAGAACAACCGCTACGCCTCTGCCCAAGCAAGCCAGGGTATCTGAGCGTGGAGGAGCTGGCTAATGGTGGCTCAACCGACCAAGTCCGCCTGGACCCAGGCACTGCTGGGCTGGGTGCTGCTCGTGGTGGGGTTTGGTATTTTGTTCTGGTTCATTGTGAGCTGGTGGAACCAGACTGAACCTGCTTCGGGTCCTCAAAAACTGCTGATTGGGGCCGGTTTTCTGCTGGCAGCTCTCGGCATCGCCTGGGTGGCCAACCAGTTTGTGCACACCCCCAACCCCGTCATAGGCTTTACCCCGGCAGCCCTGACCTTGCTGGTGGTGGTGGTGACGGCGGAAGCCCTGTTGCGGGCCTACCAGGTTCCCCCTGGGCTTATCCCGACCCCCAGCCGGGTGCTCTCCACTTTTTTTGCGGTGCGAGATGTGCTGCTACAAGATGCCTTTCAGACAGTGGTGCTGGAGGCGCTTGTCGGGTATTTGATTGGTTGCGGGCTAGGCGTAATTACAGCGCTACTGGTAAGCCGGTATGTGTTTCTGGAGCGGGGCCTGTTGCCCTATGCCACGGTTTTTAGCAGCATTCCCATCGTGGCCCTGGCCCCGGTACTGGTCAAGATGGTAGGCATAGACTGGCAGTCCAAAGCGGTGATTGTGGCCATCACGGTGTTTTTTCCGGTGGTAGTAAATACCTTCCGGGGTCTTAGCGAGGTAAGCCCCCTGTCGCTCGATCTGATGCGTTCGTATGCGGCCAACGAGGTACAGCAGTATCGCTGGCTGCGGTTGCCCAATGCCCTGCCCTTCATCTTCAATGCCCTCAAGCTCGGAACTACCCTGGCCATGATTGGGGCCATTGTGGGTGAGTTTTTTGGGGCCAACGGGCAGGGTCTGGGTTTTCGGATCCAGATCGAAGCAGGCCGGTTTGGCTTCGATATCGTGTGGTCGGCGATTATTGTGGCCTCGCTGATCGGCATCGCCTGGTACAACCTGGTGGCGTGGCTCGAGCGGAGGTTAACGGGGTGGCACGTATCTTTCCGCTAAGGTTCTTTATGCCAAGCTCGCACCTACGGTCTCGAGCGGAGGTTAACGGGGTGGCACGTATCTTTCCGCTAAGGTTCTTTATGCCAGGCTCGCACCTACGGTCTCTAGCTGAGCCTGGCAGGCGGGTTTGTTCTTTTCCGAGATGGCCTATGGCGAGGCGTTTTCCCTGGCTATGGGTCATCTGGTATGAGCGTTGAGCAATGCGAGGGAGGTGAGTTAGGAAGCTTGACAAGGGGGTTGTAGGTTGCAGTAGGCTACCGTTTGAAGTCGCTCTGGCACAAAAGGAGGCAAGAATGAAGAAATGGTCGGTCGTATGGGTACTGGCAGTCTTCTTGTTAGCGTCGCTGGCGAGCGCACAGCAGAATCTGGTTAAGGTCAACTTGCAGCTCAAGTGGTTCCCACAGGCGCAGTTTGCTGGCTTCTTTGTGGCCAAGGAGCGGGGCTTTTTCCGCGCCCAGGGGCTCGACGTGACCCTGCTGCCTGCGGGCGACCAGTCGCCCATCCAGGTGGTGCAGTCCGGTGCTGCCGATTTCGGCACAACCTGGATTGCCGACCTTCTGACGGCCCGCGAGCGGGGTATCCCGGTGGTGCACATTGCCCAAATTTTCCAGCGCTCCGGCTTTACGCTGGTCTCGCTCAAGTCCACCGGCATCAAAGACCTCTGTAAAGATATGAAGGGCAAGAGCGTGGGGGTCTGGCCTTCGGGCAACGAATATCCGGCAGTGGCCCTCTTTCGCAAGTGTGGTCTGACCAGCTCGCTGGACCCTCGAGCGACCAACCCCGATGTAACGGCGGTGAGCTATCCCTTTGATCCGGCCCTGGTCTTCCCCGACAAGGTGCAGCTGGTGTCGGCCATGACCTATAACGAGGTCAACCAGATTGCCGGGCTGGGCTACGACGAGACCAAGGTGGATGTGTTCAAACTGGCCGATGAGGGCATCAACCTGCTGGAAGACCTGATATTTACCACGGAGCGGGTGCTCAACGACCGCAATTTCAAAGGCTCGAACCTCACAGGTCGGCAGGTTGCGGCCCGACTGATTCGCGCGTCTATTCAGGGCTGGAACTGGGCCGTGGCCAACCAGGCCGAAACGGTGGAGAAGTACGTGCTGCCGGTCTGTGGTAACACCTGCAAGGGCTCGGGCACCCGCGCCGATGCCAAAGGCCACCAGACCTGGCAGATGGCCGAAATCGCCAAGCTCTACAATGCAGGCGCCACCACCAAGGGCTGGGCGGGTTTCCTGGTGCCCGCTGATTACCAGGCCTCGGTGCGTTTGCTCCGCGAGCAGGGCATTCTAACCAAAGACCCACCCGCTGCCACGGTGGACTATGGTCCCTGGGAAGCCGCAACAGGCAAACGTGCAAGGGATTATCGCTAGAGACACAGGTTTGTTGGGGCGGCCTTTGGGTCGCCCCTTTTTTGCCCCCAAAAGCTCGAGCCCGCCAAGGCGTGTGCGTGAAAGTTGCTCTGGAGAGGGGTAAAATGCGCATGATTTCAATACCAGGAGGAAAGATGCTAGATCCCAAACGCACCGTGGCCGAACTTAAGGAACTGCGCGACCTCACCGCCGACGAGAACGGAGCCTGGCGGGTAGCCTGGACCGATACCTGGCTGAAAGCGCGGGAGTGGTTCAACCGGAAGCTGGAGGACCTGCCGGTAGAGCAACACTACGACGCAGCGGGCAACAACTGGGTTACGTTGAAAGGGGAAAGCGAGAAAGCACTCCTGATTGGTGGCCACCTGGACTCGGTACCGGGCGGGGGCTGGCTGGATGGGTGTTTGAACGTGCTGGCGGGCCTCGAGGTTCTGCGCCGGATTGCCAGGGAGTATAACGGGAGGCCTCCTGTCACGGTGCGACTGGTTGACTGGGCCGACGAGGAGGGGGCCCGCTTTGGGCGCAGCCTGCTGGGCTCCTCGGCCTTTGCAGGAACCCACACCATCGAAGCCGACCGGGGCCGCACCGATAAAGATGGCATACGCCTGGAAGATGCCCTGAAGCGTTGCGGAGTGGACATTGACCGTTTTCCCGAGGCCCAGGCCGAGCAAAAGAATGCAGCAGCTTACCTCGAGCTCCACATTGAGCAAGGCCCGGTGTTGCTGGACAAAGGCCTGCCACTGGGGGTGGTACTGGGCACCAAGGGGGTGGAGCGCCACGCCATTACCTTTTACGGCCAGGAGGCACACTCCGGCTCTACACCCATGAACCGCCGCAAAGATGCGCTGGCCGCTGCCGCCAAGCTGGCTTTGGAAATCCGCCCCATAGCCATGAAGCACCCGGATGCGGTTTGTACGATGGGCAGCGTCAAGACCTATCCCGGCATCGTGACGGCGGTGGTGGGGCGCTGTGAGTGTACCCTCGATCAGCGCGATCTCGATGCAGCGGTACTGGCCCAGATGTACCGCGAGGCCCGTGAAGCCAGCGAGCGGTTTGCCCAGGAAGAAAATTGCACCGTGGAGTGGAGTCGTATCTGGAACATCGAGCCGATCCCCTTCCACCCCCAGCTCATTGAGTTTTGTGACGAAGCCATCCGCGAGGTGGCGGGGGTCTCGCACCGCCTGCCCTCGGGGCCGCTGCACGACGCGGCTGAGGTGGCCCGAGCAGGCATTCCCACAGTGATGATGTTCGTGCAGAGCTTGCACGGCATCAGCCACAACAAAATCGAGGACACCCGGGAAGAGCACCTCGAGATGTCGGTGCAGGCGCTGGATCGACTGGCCGACAAAACCAAGCGCTGGATACTGAGCCAGTAGTGTTAATACCGAATCTGCTCAGAAGTGACCCAAAAGCGATATACAAGTTCCTCGGACGCGCCCCTGGCGCGGCAAGTGAGGGGCGCGTTTAGCGGCGCTCACGCGCAGAGTTGGTATAAGTTGAGGTTTCAACCCAGTATAGGCTTTCGACCCGTGATACCAACTTTAGGCGTAAAGCCGACTTTCAACGATTCACAAGGTTGGAGTGGGTGATTGAGGTCGGAAGTGATTTTCCAGCTTCTTTGCCCTACCCCCTGACGCCTGCTCCCTAGCCGAGCGCTCTGACACTGTGCGAGTAGTTCAAGTAAAGGCGGTATGACCGATCAATGAGCCTTCCTACCCTGCGCCAGATCCTCGAGCTACCTGCCTTTGCGGGGGCGGAGCTGCTGTCGGGGCAAGCCAAGCTCGACAGCCATATCACCTGGGTTCATGTAGCCGAAGTGCTGGACGTGGCCCGGCTGCTGTCGGGGGGTGAACTGGTACTTTGCACGGGGCTGGAACTGGCGCGGGCCACCCCGGAGGCTCGAGTGGCTTATGTGCGCTCGCTGGCCGAGGCCGGGGTGGGGGGGCTCTGCCTCGAGCTGGTGCAGGGGTTACAGGAAGTGCCCGCCGAGATGCTTCAGACCGCCCGTATGCTGCAATTCCCCATCCTGGTTTTTCGCAGCGAGGTGCGCTTCGCCGACCTGACCCGCGCCGCCCACGAGCGAATTCTGCGCCCTGGAGCCGATAGGGAAGAGCCGCTGCTGGCGTCGCTACTGGAGGCCCTGGTCGAGACTGGCCGCGACAAAAGTTTTTTACAACGGCAACTGGGCACCGTTCTGAGCCTCCCCAGTCGGCCCCGCAGTACCTTGCTGGCGACCCTCGAGGCTCTGCTGGCTTCGCAGTTTAACATTGCTGAAACAGCCCGCAAGCTGGGGGTGCGCCGGCAGAGTATCTACTACCGACTCGAGCAGCTCAAGGGCATGCTGGGTGATCTGGATAGCCCTGAGCGGCGGCTGGGGCTCTGGATTGCGTTGGAGTTGCTCAAACGTCCAGGATAGAGCGCTCTTCCCATAGTTCGAGCCATCCAACTTCAAAAACTTTGTCCTGCACAAAACAGTGGTCGCCGGGATGGGCGGCTTCGTCTGTGAAGAACGTGATAGCTCAGCCCAGCACGATTGCCTGCGTAAACCACCCCACCAGCGTCATGGCCACAAAATAAAACAGCGACGAGCCGCCAAAAACCTCCACCGCGCTCCAGTGGGTGCGGCCCAGTACCTTTTCGCCGATGTAAAGGGTGGGATAGGCGTACAGCAGCACAAATGAGGCCATCTTGCCGCCCACTGACTGCTGGAATTTGAGGTTGACCGCCTCGTTGATGAAGTAGCGGTCATGATCGCTCAGGTGGTGGTAGTCGCGCCCCCCCAGCTCGGATTCGAGCAGGCGGCGGTGCACCTGGTTCATGGTGCGGTGTGCAAGATAAGCAGCCGCACCCAGTACAAAAGTGAGAAAAAGAGGGACTATCAAGGTGCTCATCGCTTCGGAGTATAGGACGACGCAGGATAGCGCCGGGTGATATTCAACCCGTTTTTCCAGATGTGCGTAACGTTTTGGGGAACCATGCAACCCCAAACAGTGCACCAAACTTCATCGAGCGTCCTGGTTGGAGAGCCTAACAATGCGGTCGCTGGTTCGAGTTGCAGATTGCGTTAGTCTGTAGTGCATGGAATCGCTCTCTACCCTGGTCGTGCACGGGGCTACTGCTGAAACACCTGCCAACCAACCGGTATCCTTGCCGATTTACCAGTCAGCTTCCTGGACCTTTAGCGACCTGGACGAAGTAGACGCGGTTTATGCTGGCGACAAACCCGGCGCCATCTATGGCCGCAACGGAACCCCCAACCACCGTGCGCTCGAGAACCTCTTTGCAAAGCTGCACCATACCGAGGCTGCGGTGGCGTGCGCGAGTGGGATGAGCGCCTTAAGCGCAGCGTTCCTGGGCTTGCTGGGCCAGGGAAGCAAGGTTGTGGCCTCGCAGGACCTGTATGGCAGTACCCTGAATGTTTTGCACGATCTGGGGCGGTTCGGTGTGGAGGTTGTAACGCTTGAAATCACCGATTTTGAGCGAATCCAGACAGCGCTCCAGGGGGCCCGGATGCTGGTACTCGAGACCTCCTCCAATCCGCGTCTGCGGATACCGAACCTGCCCAGGCTTAGTGCAATGGCTCGGCAGGCCGGAGCGCTGGTGCTGGTGGACAACACCTTTGCTTCGCCCTACCACTGCCGGCCCTTGCAGCATGGCGCAGACATCGTGATGGAAAGCCTGACCAAGTTCATCAGCGGCCATAGCGACGTGATGATAGGGGCCCTGGCCGGGCGGCGCGACCTGATTGAACCCATTCGCTCGGTGGCGGTTCGCATGGGGCTGGTTTCCAACCCCCACGAATGCTGGCTCAGTGTGCGGGGCGCCGAAACCCTCGAGCTCCGGATGCAGCGGGCTTCCAGCAACGCTGCCAGCCTGGCGCAGTTTTTACAGGCTCACCCCAGGGTACGCAAGGTGCACTACCCTGGCCTGCCCTCCCACCCCGATCACCAGACTGCACAGGGGGTGCTGCAAAATGGTTTTGCCGCGATGCTATCCTTCGAGCTCGAGCCCTCCCGCCAGGCGGTCAACACCCTGCTGCACAACCTTCGCCACATCAAGCTGGCCCTTTCGCTAGGGGGGGTTAACACCACCCTCTCACACCCGGCCACCAGCTCCCATCGTTTTTTGGCGTCGGGAGAACGCGAACAACTGGGTTTGCACGACGGCTTTGTGCGGATGTCGGTCGGCATCGAGAATCTCGAAGACCTCAAGAGCGATTTGGAACAAGCCCTTAGCCATTTGTAGTATGAGGTTTGTGAGTGCAGGACAGGTATTTTTTACTTCATTACTGTAGGGCAAAACCGGTTTTTTGAATAGTGTTTTAGTCCTGTTCGCAAGTTTGGCTTTCTGGCACGCTGGGGTTGGAGGAAGTTATGCCCCTACTGATTTGTCCTAACTGCGAAACCGGAATGAACGAAATCCAGCGCAACGGTGTCCACATCGATGTCTGCCCCAAGTGCCGAGGGGTCTGGCTGGACGGAGGCGAGATGGAAAAACTGCTGGGCCAGGTGCGCCAGTACGAACAAGAGTACGAGGCCGAGCTCGAAAGCTACCGCCGCCAGCAGTACGCCCCGCCGCAAACCCGCGGATACACGCCCCCACCCCATCAGCGCAACCCCTACGATACCGACGACGACGAGTACTACAAGCGCCACGGCAAGAAGAAAAGCAAGCTGGGTAGACTGTTCGACCTTTTCGATTAAGGTCTGTATTTGGACTCCAGAACACACTGGGTAAACGCTGGCGTATTTCGTGTGGCACAAGCTGCTCAGTACAGCGTTGCAAAAGAGCTTTTACATTCTGGCGAACCTTGGCCCGAGCGCTCGCCAACCAGTCTCTCAAGTGGCGGCTGTCATTGCGAGGAGGCCATAAGCTGACGAAGCAATCCAGAACAAGTTCATCAAACTATCAACCGGGTAGGGCGACCTGGATTGCTTCGCATCCTGCGGATGCTCGCAATAACGTGAGCACATCCTAAACTCTGGTGAGAATGTACAGGTAACTATACGACGCTGTGCTGAATGCGAGTATTCCCAAATCCGGGACACGGGTCAAAAATCCTGTTTCCCGACCCTTGCTTTGGCGCGGACTAACCTTTTGGGTGGGCAGGAGCCCGTATAATCTGCGCGGTAGTGTTGAAACAAGGAGTGAGTGTATGGATCGAGTCCAGCGCCTTCGTGAAGTGATTGCAGCAGCCCAAAATCATCCCGTTTATGCACAAAAGCTAGATGGGGTGGATGTCTCGAGCCTGACCCCCGAAACCATATCCAGACTGCCCCTTACCACCCGCCAGGAGTGGTTGGCACATACCCAGGCC
>CAZIXH010000082.1:0-7122 GCA_964543055.1 uncultured bacterium | reverse complement strand
AGCCCGCTCAGGGTCAATCATAGGCTCTCGCACAGTGTTTTCCGGGTTATTTTCCCACCCCCCTGTTGGGGGGGTGGGCAGGGGCCTTACTGCACCTGAACGCGGAAGACGATGGTGATGGTGGCCGAAGGTGGCATCAGGTCGGCGCTGCTGATGGTGCTATCGCCGTTGGTGTCCACCGCCACGTAGATCGAGCTACCCGCGCTGAGGCTGGTGGGGGCGGTGGCGCTCCAGGTGGTTCCGTTGGTGGAGTAGAGCACCGTGCCGCCGCTGAAGCCGCTGATGGTGGCGCTCACGCTGACAAAGCTGGTGTAGGACGGCAGCGGGTCGGTGATCACCACCTGCGAGAGATTGCCCGTCCCGATGTTGCTGGCCACCACGGTGTACTCGATCGCGTCACCGGGGAGCGCAGTCGCCGCGTTTGCGTCACGTACGGTGCTGCTGGTGCCTACATAGCTCACACCGGTTTTGGTCAGGCGCAGGTCGCCGCCGACCACGGTGGTGGTCTCGGTCACGCTGTCGCTTGCGGTGGCGCTGCCTACCGTGCAGGTGGCTGTCAGGGTGTTGACATCGGTGCGCCCGATGGGTTGTCCGGCAGGGGTCAGCACCCGCACATAGAGGGTCTGGCTACCACCGTTGGCCGCTACCGAGACCCCGCTCAGGCTGGCCGACCAGGTGCTGCCATCCAGCGAGTACTGATACGTCCAGCCGAAGCTGCCGCCATCGCCTGCAACACTGCATACCCCGCCCTGGTTGGAGTTGTTGACCAGGGTGTGGGTGTAGGTGAGGGTGCCGGGGGTGGTGATGGTGCCGGTGCGAGGGGGCTCGAGGCTAATCTGGGCCACCAGGTTCACATCCACCGCGCCGCGGATGGTATCGCTGACGCTGCCCAGGGTGGTGCTGGTTACGGTGAACTGCACGTTATCGCCGGTGACGGGGGTGGCGTCCACGGGTGCGGCGCCCGCAGGCACCTGTACCACCGCAATGTAGCAGCTGGTGCTACCGTTGTTCAGCAGGCCCGTGCCACTTACCGGAGCCGGGGCGGGGGTATCCATGCTGCCGTCGCAGTTGGTGTCGGGGTAGAAGGTTACCGTCCAGCCGGTCGGCAGTGAAGCAGTAAAGGTGTAGGAGTCGGCGTTCTGGCCGGTGTTGCTCACCTCGAAGGGGAACTGAGCGGTGCCACCCGGGTTCACAGCCGGGTTGTAGCCCGCACGGCTATCGTTGGTGGGGTCGGTGGCTTCGCCGCCTGCGGCGCCGTTGGTGTTGTGGGCTGCATCCACACCATAGCCCGAGACCACCGTAGTCACCGCCAGGGTGGTGGCGTCCACACCGTCGAGCAGGGTGGCCACACTACCGCTGGGGTTGCTGACCGAGGTGGCGGTCAGGGTTACGCTGCCACCGGTGGTCTGGCTGGCCGGGATGGCACAGCGTACCACTACTGTGTAGGTTGCACCCGCCGCCAGGGGGCCCACCGGGCCGGAGAGGGGGGTCACGCCGTCGGACTGGAACAGGGTGCAGACCCCAATGGTGCTGGTGCCCAGGCTAAGGGTAAAGCTGTCCGGGGCATTGCCGGTGTTTTGCAGGGTGGAGTTGAAGCTGACGGTACTGCCCGAGAAGGCCGAAGCCAGGGTCTGGGTATCGGCCCCGTCCACCGCGCTCGCGCCGGTGCCGCCGATGGCCACGCTGAAACGGCTGGCGGTGGTGTTGGTGGTGCTGTTGGAAGTGATGGTCTGGTTGGCCGTGCCGTTGTTGAACTGCACGGTCGCGCTGTTGGTGTAGGTGGTTCCGGCTGCCGAGGCCGTGGGTACGGTGGCCTGGAAGCTAAAGGTGTAGGAAGCCGTCTGGGGGAAGAAAGCCCCACTGCCGCCAATGAACATACCTACCCGGTTGGTTCCGGTAGCGTCGCCGGTGAGGGGTAGAGGCGAGGTAGCGGTCCAGGTGGTGCCTCCGTTGGTGGAGTAGACGATCTGCACCGTGCCTGCGCCCGCACTGCCGGTGGGTGCAGTGGATACGGTAAGGCCGTTCGGGATGGCGTCCGAAATGAGGATGCCGGTGCCGAGGCCGCTGACGCTCACACCACTGGCCGCACTACCGCCCACATTCGAACCGCTGATGGTGTAGGTGATGCTGCTGCCAGGGTTCACACTACCGGCGGGGCTGGCCGACTTGGTCGCGGTGAGCGCAGCGCTGGTGGTAGCGGTGGCCCGGGCCCAGTTGTTGGTGTCGGTCACGCTGGCGTTGCCTGCCGAGGTGCCGCTCAGGTTGAGGTTGCCAAACTGGCCGTTGGTGGCCGAGGCCGGGATGGTTCCGGCCACAATCACACAGGCGCTGGCCCCAGGGGTGCCCTGGCGGGTCAGGTTCACGCTGGTGATGGCCGTGGTTTCGCCAGGGTCAATGGTGCCGTTGCAGTTGGCGTCGAGGTAGATGGCCGTACCGCTCAGGTCGAAGTTATCGCCCGTGTCCTGCACGGTGGTCAGGTTGATGGTATCAGAGCCGTTACCGGTATTGCTGACCGTGTAGCTGAAGTAAACAGGGGCGCCGGGGAGGGCGTTGCGGGTCTGGCCTGGGGCGGCCTGGGTGCCGTCGGGGGTGATGCTGAAGCTGTACACCTGCTGCACCACCGTGATGACCTGGTTGGAGGTGGTGGTACGGGCCTGGCCGGCCGAGTCAATGTAGCTGGCCGAGGCCTGGTTGGAGATGTTGGTTCCAGCCGGGGTCTGCTGGGCCAGTACAGCCCCAAACAGCACCAGCGCTGCAACCAACAGGGCGAAGAGTTTGTTCATTCCTAGGTTCCTCCTTTTTATCGCACTACGGTACGAAGTTTGAGCAAGACGGACTGGTTTGCGCCCAGCTCGGGGAGTACCCAGCGGGCATGGGTGTATTCTTCGGGTTTCACTTCGACTTCCTTCTCGACCTCCTTGCCGTTTTCCACCACCCTGACCTTTCGCTTGAGCGGGGGCTTGCCGTAGCTTTTGCCCCCGTCGTAGCTGAACTCTGCGGTCACCAGGGTTGCGCCTAGCTGTAAGGGCAGCGCGCTCAAAGCCTGATAGGCGGTGCTGGCGGGAATAGGAATAATGAGGGCAACCTGGCGGAGGGGGTTGTCGGTGGTGTTCTGGGCGCTGAGCTGATACTCGATGAGCTGGCCCGGCTTGGCGTCCAGGGCGGCCTCGAGCTTCTCCACCGTGCGTCCTTGTTCCTGCACGCTCAGAACCCGAAAAGCCTTCAGATCCAGCCGAATATCGTTACGAGACTGTGCCAGCGCAAAAACCAGCAACAGCCCCAGGCCCAACACCCACCATTGCTTCACACGCATGTTTCCTCCGAGGGGCATCCTGGCCTGCTAAACCAGCCTCGATGCCTTCCCAAGGTTGAAGCATAGCGGAAACTTCGGGGGGCCAGAGGGTCAAATAACCATTACCCCCTCGGGGTGTTTTCAAAGCTCTTTCACAAGTAAGATAAAGCATCAAGGCTACGACAAAAACAGACGTAACGCTTTTTCATAATGGTTCTATGTTTTAGTGCTATCCACCAGCCGGTATCCCTGTCCGAAAACGGTCTCGATGTAGCGGGGGGCTCTTGGGTCGTCGCCCAGCTTGCGCCGCAACAGGGCCACGTAGCTGTCCACTACCCGTTCGTCTACCGCACTGCCGCGCTCGGCCCCCCAGACCCGCTGCAACAGGCGTTCTCGGCTCCAGACCTCGCCAGGGCTCTGGGCCAGGGTGAGTAGTAAATCGAGTTCGGTGGGGGACAAATCCAGTGGAAGGTCTGCTCTAAAGGCCTGACGTCGCTTTAGCACAATGCGCAGGTCGCCGACACAAATCTCCTGTTCTGGGCGGGCGCGTCTTAGCAAGGCTCGTACCCGGGCGACCATCTCCCGTATGCTCATGGGCTTGGTGAGGTAGTCGTCGGCGCCAAGTTCCAATGCCCTTATGCGCATATCTTCCGAACCCTGGGCGCTCACCACCAGGATGGGTAGGCTCCAATCGGCCTCGCGCAATTCCCGAATCACCTCGAGGCCCCCCAGTCCGGGTAAGCCCAAATCCAATACCAGCAAATCGGCCTGTGGAGCCATCTGCATCGCATCCAGGCCGTTGATGGCCAGCATGGTTGAATACCCCTCGCGCTCCAGGGCCGAGGTCATCAAATGTGCCAGTTGAGGGTCATCCTCAACAATCAATAACCGTTCCATAACTGCCCGAAGTATATCGTTTTCTCATTCATCCTTAATTCAAAAGCAAAGGGCGGCGCATCGGAGGCTTTACTGCCTGTGGAGAATTATTGCGCCGTTTTCGGGAAGAATGTCCCGGACGGCTAGGGTATGAGCGCTACTTTGGCAATCATCTTGCGAAACTGTAGGGTTCCCGCCGTGATGCCACCGGCATCCAGCCGTACGCCAATCCACAGATTTCCGCTGTTGATGCCATCTTTGAGGCGACGGCCCGAGAGTTGCAAAGGCTGAGTGGTTCCGCTAGCAAAGTTCGCTGTGCCGACCTGCTCAATGTGGGAATCCCCGAGATTACAAATGTAAACGCCGCTAATCTGGATGTTGCAGGGCTCGCTGTCGCTGGCAAAGAAAGTGAAGCTGGCGGTGGTTAGTGGAAAGGTGAGGGTGCCCTCGAGGGTTAGCTGGGTAAGTGCCACCGGGGGCTTATCGAAGTTGGCTTTTACAAAAGCCGCCTGATCCGTTTGAATTGCTGCAATATCTACATTAAAGTCCCGGATTGGCACCGAAAGCGGCGCATTGGTGCAACTTGCCAAAACCAGTAGGGCTAGCCAAAAAATCCATCGCATCATGGCACGAGTTTAGCAGGGGGTTATCCGTTTTTCTGTCGCTGGTAAACGATGCGCCCATCTGCCAGCGTTACAGAGGGCCAGCCCCGCAGCACCCAGCCTGCCCAGGGGCTGTATTTGGCCTTGGAGGCAAAGGTGTGGGGTTCTACCGGGCGTTCGTCCTCGGGGTCCCACAGCACCAGGCTGGCCTCGGCCCCCTCGCTCAGGTGAATAGGGGAGAAGCCCAGAAGTCGCCTGGGGCCATCGGTCAAGCGCGCTACCAGGGTGTGCAGGGGGAACCCTCGTTTCTCCACCAGTTCGGTATAGAGCAGGGGCCAGCAGACTTCAATATTGGGAATGCCAAAGGGTGCTCTGAGCATGTCCAGCTCTTTTTCATCCTGCGTATGGGGGGCGTGGTCGGTGCCGATGGAATCAATGGTGCCGTCCAGAAGCCCCTCCACCAGCGCTTCTACATCAGCCTGGGTTCGTAGCGGTGGGGCCACCTTGTAGATGGGGTTGAGGCTTTCCAGATGTTCATCGGTGAGCGTCAGGTGATGCGGCCCAACCTCGGTGCTGACCGGCAGCCCCGCCTGCTTGGCCTGCCGCACCAGCTCGAGCCCCCGGCGGGTGCTCAGGTGCTGTATGTGCAACAGGCTTCGCCCAGGCGCAAGCTCCCTGGCGCCCGGCCCCTCCATTACATAGCGCACAATTTCCAGGTCCCGGGCAATCCGCGCGGCTTCGGCATAGCTGGTATTACCGGGAAGCCCCAGCCGAAACGAGACCGCTCCTTCGTTCATCACCCCGCCCCGGCGCAGCCCGGCATCCTCGGCGTGCACCGAGACCAGAAGCCCCCACGAAGCAGCGTACTGAAGCCCCTGGGCCAGCACGCCAGCATCTTCGTTGGTGCGGCCATCGTCGGTCAGCATAACCGCTCCTGCCTCGCGGAGTAGCGGGGCTTCGCTCAGCACCTTGCCCTCCTGCCCCTGGGTGAGGGCTGCGGCGGGGTGGAGCCGGGCGCGTCCAAGCTGGGCGGCTTTTTCCTTTAGGGCCCGCACAATTTCGGCGCTGTCCACCACGGGGGTGGTGTTGGGCATCGAGACCACGTCGGTGTAGCCCCCCTGGACAGCCGCCGTCAGACCGCTTTGCAGGTCTTCCTTCACTTCCTGTCCGGGCTCGCGCAGGTGGGCATGGGGGTCGAAAAACCCCGGCGACAAGACCTTTCCTGTGGCTTCCAGCACCACAGGGGCCTCGCCTCCAGAGAGCGAAAGAATGCGCCCCTCCCCAATCAGCACATCGGCCTGGCCGTGCTCGCCGCGCCCATCTACCAGTTTTGCATTTTTGATCAGGATTTCACCCTTCATAAAGCTCCTTGTAGTGCCGATGGCCGATAGCGAAAGATGCTATGTGCTATCCGCTATTAGCCCTTGTTTCCCACCAGCAGGTGATACAGCACCGCCATCCGCACGGCCTGCCCGTTGGCGACCTGACGCTCCACCAGGCTACGGGGGGAGTCGGCCAGGGGGCCTTCCAGCTCCACATCCCGGTTCATGGGGCCGGGGTGGAGCAAGGGCGCCTGAGGCGCTGCCCACTGCAGCCGCTCCTCGGTAATCTGGTAGCCCGCCACGTACTCCGGCAGCGAGGGCAACAGGCCCTTGTCCATGCGTTCTTTTTGCAACCGCAGCACCATTACGGCGTCGGCCTCGGCCAGTGCTGCCCGCAGGTCGGTGGTCAGGGTGGTGCCAGGCAGGCTCCCCGGCAGCAAGGTGGCCGGGCCGCAGGCCACCACCTGGGCCCCCAGCATGGGCAGCAGCTCGGCGTTGGAGCGGGCTACGCGGGAGTGCAGGATGTCGCCCACAATGGCGATTTTTTTACCCTCGAGGCTGCCCAGCCTTTCCCGCAAGGTAAAGGCGTCCAGCAGGGCCTGGGTGGGGTGGGCCCGCCAGCCATCCCCAGCATTGATGATGGGTTTTTGCAGCCAGCCATAGGCCTGGTGGCAGACCCCCGCGGCGTCTACCCGCAGAATGTAGGCATCAATGCCCATCTGGTCGAGTGTCCGCAGGGTGTCCTTGTAGGTCTCACCCTTGGTGGTGGAACTGCTGGCGCTGGCAAAGCTGACCACATCGGCAGACATCCGCCGGGCGGCCAGCTCAAAGGACAGGCGGGGGCGGGTGGAGGGCCCAAAAAAAACCGTGGCCACGGTTACGCCGGTCATGGCCGGTACTTTCTTGACCGGGCGTGAGAGCACCCCCGGCACCATATGGGCGGTCTCGAGGATGATCTCGCGCGGGGTGCGGAGTCAGTCCCGTGACAGAATCGGGGGGCGGGGGAGTGGGGGGTGGCGCGGCGGGGTGG
>CAZIXH010000081.1:0-5490 GCA_964543055.1 uncultured bacterium | reverse complement strand
GGGTTTGATACGGACTTTAGGCGTGTGGCCAAATTTCAGCAACTCACGAGATGGGGGTGGGTGGTGGGAGGTAGGCAGTGGTTTTCAACGTCTGCACCCTACTCCCTGCCTGCTGGTGAATGGCAAGTGTTATGGAATGACCTCCTTTATGCCGCCCTTTGAGCCCTGGGGTAAACTTCTGGTATGAAAGTCCTGAATGGGCTGGCTTTCCTGATTACGCTGGTGGTCGCGGCAGCCACCGGGGCTTTGTATGCGCTGGAACCGGGGCTGTTGCTGGGCACACCCTGGGGCCAGGTGCACCTGGCTTTCCTGTTGCTGGGGGCCTTTGGGCTGGGGCTGGCCGTGATGGGATTGTATGTCCTGACCGGCTGGGTGAACGCCCAGGCGGCCCTGAGCAAGCGCAACCGGGAACTGCGCCAGATTCGGAGTGAACTCGAGGCCCTCAAAAAACAACACCCCGAGGAAACCCCGGTCATCCCCGACCGGCTGCCCTGAGGGCTTCGGCCCGGCAGGTGTGTTTTGCACCCTGTATTGATTTGCTTTTGGTTTTCAGCCTTCGGCCCTGGGCTTTCGGCTCAAGGTGCTGCCCTGAAGGAGACCCTGGATGATCTGGAAATTCCGTGAATGGCCCCCTATTTCTGAGCTTCGCCCCCTGGTACAGCAACTGGACATCTCGCCCCTGGCCGCGGCGGTGCTCTGGAACCGGGGGTTCCGCCGTAAGGAAGACCTCGAGCCCCCTCTGGAACGTCTGCCCCTCGAGGGGCTCGAACAGGCCGCCCGGCGGATTATCGAGGCCCTGGATAAGCGTCAGCGCATCCGGGTACACGGCGATTACGACGCCGATGGCCTCACCGGCACGGCGGTTTTGCTGAATGGGCTGGGAAAGCTAGGGGCCGATATCCATGCCTTCATTCCCCACCGCCTGGGCGAGGGCTACGGGGTCTTGATGGACCGGGTGCCGGAACACCTGGAAGCCTGCGATCTCTTCATCACCGTGGACTGCGGCATCACCAACCATGCCGAGCTGAAAGAACTGGTAGAGAACGGAGTCTCGGTACTGGTGACCGACCACCACTCGCCCGGCGCCACCCCACCGCCGGGTCTGATTGTGCACCCGGCCCTCACGCCTCTTCTGAAAGGCCAGGCCCACCCCACCGGCTCAGGCGTGGCTTTCCTGCTGTTGTGGCAGGTCTACGAACTATTGGGCCAGGACCCGCCCCTGGAATATGCAGACCTGGCCGCCATCGGCACAGTGGCCGACGTAGCCCCCTTACAGGGCTTCAACCGGGCCCTGGTCAAGGAAGGCCTGCGCCGACTCCGCGATTCGGCCCACCTGGGCCTAAGGGTGCTGGCCGCCGAGCACTGCCGCGAGTTTAGCGCTAGCGAGATTGCCTTTCGTATAGCACCCCGCATCAACGCGGCCTCGAGGCTGGGTCAGGCCGAGGTAGCCCTTCAACTTCTCACCACCCAGGACATGCTTCAGGCCCGCCCTTTAGCCGAGCACCTCACCCGGCTCAACCTGCAACGGCAGCGCATCGAAGAACAGATGCTTGAGCGCATCTGGCCCACCATTGACCCCGCCCGTCCGGCGCTGGTCATCCACGATGCAGAGGGGCATCCGGGCGTGATGGGCATTGTGGCCAGCCGGGTACTCGAGCGCTACTACAAACCGGTCTTCATCATCGCCGACGGCAAGGGCTCGGTACGCTCCACGCCGGGCATCAGCGCGGTGGGGGCTTTGCGGCACGCCGCGTCCCACCTGAAGCGCTTTGGGGGCCATGCGCAGGCGGCGGGTTTCGCTATCCTGGAAGAGGAAATTCCAGCCTTTAGGGCGGCCATTGAGGAGTATGCCGCACAATTTCCGGCACCGGTATCGGAAATTGTGCTGGATGGCTGGTTGAATGGGGAAGACCTGGGGGAGCTACAGCAGGCCTTGCAGCTTTTAGAGCCCCTGGGCGAGGGCAACCCCGAGCCGCTCTTTTTCTTGCAGGGCAAGCCGGAGCAGGTGCGGATGCTGAGTGAGGGCAAGCACCTGTCGTTCAGGCTCCAGGGAGTCAAGGTCATTAAGTGGCGTGATAACGGCGAAAATCTACCGGATGAACTCGACCTGGCGGCCAGTTTAATGCTTAACGAGTGGAACGGTGAACGTACCGTCGAGTTGCGTGCGGCGGCCTACCGCCCAACGCCCCGTCCAGAGGAGGCTCGAGGGGCCGCGTGGGCCATACCCGTACCGTTCCGCGAAGCGGTCCATCAGGCGGTCACTCAGGGAGCCCCGGTATATGTGCATACCGAGGGCGCCGACTGGTTCAAGAGCCGCGGGGCTTCGGTGGTGAACCCCGAGGAAGCCGCCTACTGGTTCAGCTTGCCGAGCGGGCCTGTGTACCCTGAAAAGGTTCAGGTTGCCTTCTCGGATAAAGCCCTGGGCAACCTGGAAAAGAACCCCGATCCCCTGGTTCGGGCGCTGGGTAAACGGGTCGCAACGGCTTACCGGTTGGGCCAGCCTGCCCGACTGGGAGAAAGCCTGAGGCTTTACTGGGAAGCGCTGGCTTGTTACGCCCCCGAGGTGTGTTGAGTGAGGGCTTCAAGCTCTTGTGTCAGGTTTTTACGGGCGGGTTGCTCGAGGTGCGCGAAGGCTTCGGTTTGATAGATACGCTCGCGGGACAGGAACTTTTGCAACACCTGAGCCCGGCGCTCCTGGAACAGAGCCTCGGGAACCCAAGCGTACTCCTGGCGGATGGCCCGGGCATACGCCCGGTAGATTTTGGGTTCGGCCCCCAGAATGGCCAGGTCGGCATCCAGAAACAAAGCGGTATCGGGGTCGTCTGCCTGATGGTTTTGCGTGGCCAGGATGATCTGGGTAACTTTCTGGATAAGCGAGGGTTCTGCTCCCAGGCGCTCCAGGCTCTCCTGGGCCAGCCCAGCACTCTGGGCCTCGTTGTCGGCGCGGGTGGGGTCGTAAACGGCATCGTGAAACCAGACCGCGAACTCCAGGTGGGGTTTGGCGGGCAATAGCTGTAGCAGCGTGTCCAGGTGGGCCAGGTTGTGATAGAAGCGCTGCGGCTCGGTGTGGCGGATGAGCAGATCGTCGAGCAGGGAGAAATGCGCTGCGGGATCCATCCCGAGCGATTGGAGCAGGGCGTTCCAACGGTCGATCAGCCGCTTGCGGCCTCCGTGCGGTAATTTGAACTGCTGCTCCACACGTGGCATCTTAATGCTTTTGGCAGGGCAAGAGTGTGGCTTCTGTATCGGACGGCCTGAGGCCGCAAGGTTGGGTTGCGTGTACAACGCGCGGTTTGGCGCTAAGCTATCTTTATGTACCGCCAACCCAGAGACTCCTTTGAAGCCAGAATCTACACTGCCGAGTACCGAATCTATGGCAATGTCTATCTCGTGCAGGCAGGGGGTACGGCTGATCTCCTGAACACTGAAAACCGAACCCACATCCCGGTAACCGGGGCGCTGGTTTACACGGCGGGCCTCGAGCACCCCCCCCGGCCTGGCGATCTGAAAGCCGATACTCCCTTCATGGCGGTCAACAAAAGCGACATAAGCTGGATGGTGGGGGGCCGCCCCTCAGTACCCAAGGGCAACCTGGCCCTTTTCGAGCGCAAGCGGGTGGCGCTATTGTTCGAGGGGTACATTCTGGTGGGCGAGTTGGACATCCATAAAAACGCCCGCCTGTCCGATCAGCTGGCTGTACTCAGGACCTTCCAAACCCTCTCCGGGGCAGTGCTGTACCGGATGCCTGCACAGCAGCCCATTGTGGATGTGCCGCCCGAGCAGCAGTTCGATTTTGTAACGGTGAACCTCAGCAAGCCCGACACCGTGATTGAAGCGCCGCCTCCTGCTTCCAACCTCTACCTCACCTTGTTGGGGTAGGGCGCTCTTCACAAATATTGAGCCATCTGGGACTAATACCAAATCTGCTCAGAAGTGACCCAAAAGCGATATACAAGTCCCTCGTACGCGCTCCCTGGCGCGGCATGTGAGGGGCGCGTTTAGCGCCGCTCACGCGCAGAGTTGGTACAAGAATCCTTTGTCCTGGACAGCACAGTGGCCTCAGGCACACGCGGCTACGTCTGTGAAGAGCGCGATAAGCGGTCAAAAGCTGAGGTATTCCTGTCACGGGGGGTACTCCAAACGGTTGTGCTACCGCAGCCGCTCGAGGTTTTGCCGGATGCGCTCGAGCTGAGCCCTGTTCTCGGCCAGCCGCTCCCGCTCGGCCTGCACTACCGCCGGGTCGGCCCGCTCGACAAAGCCAGGGTTGGCCAGTTTTTTCTGTCCCTGTTCGACCTGCTTTTCCAGCTCGGCCAAGCGCTTCTTTTGGCGTTCCAGAAAGCTGCTCAGGTCGCCTTCGGGCTGGAGGTAGACGGTGGTGCTGGGGGTCACCTGGGCAATGGCTTTTTCGGGGCTGCCCAGCGAGGCCTCGGCCCGGCCCAGGAAGCGGAACAGGGCCAGGTTTTCCATCACCAGTTGGGCTCCTGGGCCTTCTAGCTGCACCGCTACCTCTTGCTGCGGGGCAATGCCCAACTCGGCCCGCAGGTTGCGGGTGGCGGTGATGGTTTCTTGCAGGGTCTCGAAGGCTTTCTCGGCCTCTGGATCGCGCTCACCTGCGGTGGGCCAGTCTTGCAGGGCCAGTTGCCGGGGGTCGCCGGTCAGGGTTTCGTACAGCTCCGAGGTGATGAAGGGCATGATGGGGTGCAGCAGCTTGAGCAGCGCCGCCAGGGTGGACTCCAGGGTCTGGCGGGTGGCCTGGTTGCCCTCGCGCAGAGCGGGTTTGGCCGCCTCCAGATACCAGTCGCAGAACTCGCTCCAGACCAGCTCGTACACCAGCCGGGCGGCCCGGCCCAGGTCGAAGGCTTCGTAAGCTTCGGTGATTTCGGCGATACCCCGGTTGAGGCGGGAAATCATCCAGCGGTCGGCCAAGGTGGGCCGGTGGCTTGTGGCCTGTGGCGCGTGGCTGTCTGGGGTATTCTCGGGGCTCTGCTGCATCAGCACGAAGCGGGTGGCGTTGTAGAGCTTGTTGGCAAAGTTGCGCCCCTGCTCGTAGCGGCGTTCGTCGTGGCGGATGTCCTGGCCGCCGGTGGCCAGGTAGTCCCAGGCAAAGCGGCAGGCGTCGGCCCCGTATTTGTCGATCAGCTCGAGCGGGTCTATGCCGTTGCCTTTACTCTTGGACATCTTCTGGCCCCTGGCATCCAGGTACAACCCGTGTAGCACGATGGTATGGAAGGGGGCCTGGCCGGTGAACTGATAGCCCGACATCTGCATCCGGGCCACCCAGAAAAAGATGATGTCGTAACCGGTCACCAGCACGTCGGTGGGGTAATACTTGCTGAGGTCTGCAGTCTCGTCGGGCCAGCCCAGGGTGGAGAAGGGCCACAGCGCCGAGCTGAACCAGGTGTCGAACACGTCCGGGTCGCGCCGCAGGTTCAGGTGGGCATAGCGGGGGTCCTGGTCGCAGTCGAGGTCGGGGTTCTCCAGGTCGGGCAC
>CAZIXH010000080.1:0-3746 GCA_964543055.1 uncultured bacterium | reverse complement strand
CCCCAGACCCCCGCCAAGGTCGAACTGGGCAGGCGGCTCTTCTACGACCCCCGGCTTTCCAAGGACGGCCAGGTAGCCTGTGCAAGCTGCCACAAGCCCGAGTTTGCTTTCAGCGATGGGGGCAAGCCCGTCAGCGCGGGCATCTTTGGCCGCAAGGGCAGCCGCAACGCCCCTTCCCTGACCAATGTGGGCTTTCGCCGTCACCTGTTCTGGGAGGGTCGCTCGCCCCGGCTCGAGCTCCAGGCGGTAGGCCCCCTCACCGCCCACGACGAGATGGGCATGGAGCCCGAGGAACTCGCGCAAAGGCTGGGGGCCATTCCCGAGTATGCCAGAGCCTTCCAGGAGGTGTTTGGCGAGGCACCCACCCTCAAAACCGTGACCTACGCCATTGCTGCTTTCGAGCGCACCCTGCTTTCCTACAACAGCCCCTTCGACCGCTACCAGGCCGGCGACGACAAGGCCATGTCCGAAGCCGCCCTGCGCGGCATGGAGCTTTTCTTCAGCGAGAAGGGTGACTGTTTCCACTGCCATGTGGGCCCCGACTTTACCGACGACGAGCCCCGTAATACCGCGCTCTACACCGTGTACAAGGACATCGGGCTGGCCCGCGCTACCGGCAAGGACGAAGACGTGGGCAAGTTCAAAACCCCCACCCTGCGCAACGTGGCCCTCACCGCCCCCTACATGCACGATGGCTCCATCCAAACCCTGCGCGACGCGGTGCAGCACTACAACCAGGGCGGGCAGCCCAACCTCAACGCCGACGCCCTCATCAGGCCCCTGGGCCTGACCGATGCCGAAGTGGACGACCTGGTGGCTTTTTTGCAGTCGCTCACCGACCAAAGCTGCACCAGCAACCCAGCGCTTTTACCGCCCCGATAGGAAGGGAGTCTGCCGATGAAGCGATGGACACTGCGATTGCTGGCCCTGCTAGCCCTGGTGAGCCTGGCGCTGGCACACCCCTTTGAAGGCAACGGGGGCTTTGTGCGGGGCGAGGTGGACTTTGAGCCCAACGACGCCACACCCGTCGCGGGCCGGCCCACCGTGGCCTGGATCGAGTATGTCTGGGTCGGCGGTCTGCCCATCAACCCCCAGGACTGCTTCTGCACGCTGCTCTTCTACCAGGGCAGGGTTAGTGCCACGGCCCAGCCCGATGCCCAGGTGCGGATGCAGTTCAACCCGCGTACCAAGCGCATGGAGGGGGTGGTGAAGTTTCCCAAGCCCGGCCCCTACTTTCTGGTGTTGATGGGCCGCTCCATGCCCGGCAAACAGATACCCCCTTTCATCATGCAGACCATCATTCAGGTGTTGCCCCGGTAAGGTGCTCGAGTGCAAAAGTACCCTGGGAGCGAGGTTGGGTTACAGGTCTCAGGTCGCAGGCCAGGGGAGAGCGCTACGTGGCGCCTACGCCAGGGTTCTGACGAGTTTAGTGCATCTGCTCACTCGAGTCACAACCGAACTGCCTGAGCAGGCATCTGAGCAACAGTGCTGTAACTTTACGTCTTTGAGATTCAGACTGTAGACCTTCCTTCAGTCTGACCTGACTATTTGGGGCGTAATGGAGCCATGCCAGTAGTAGAAGGGAGGACGCGGTGAGACTCAAGGTTTTGTGGTTGGTTCTATTACTCCTGTTGCCGGGGGCGCTGGCCCAGCAGCTCCGCGAACAAATACGAAAGTACACCCTCGACAATGGTTTACGGGTGCTGATGGTGCCGGACAAGACGGCCTCGGTCATTCACTTCAACCTGATGTTCGATGTGGGCGGCGTGGACGAGGCGCCGGGGCTGGGGGGCATTGCCCATATGGTGGAGCACATGGCCTTCAAGGGCACACCCAGCATCGGTAGCCTGGACTGGGCCAGGGAAAAAGCCGCCCTCGAGGCCATTGACAAAGCCCGGGCCGACCTCGACCGGGCACTTGCCAACCGTGCTTCGCAGGAGGAAGTGCAGCGCCTGACCACTGCGCTCAACCAGGCCCGCGAAGAGGCCAAGAAACTGGCCCTGCCCAACGCCATTGACCAGCTCTTTACCAACAACGGCGAACAGGGGCTGAATGCCTCTACCGGCTACGACCGCACCGACTACCGGGTTTCGCTGCCCTCCAACCGGCTCGAGCTGTACCTGCGGGTCTACGCCGACGTGATGATGAACGCGGTGTTTCGCAGCTTTTACGAAGAGGCCGATGTGGTGCTCGAGGAGCGCCGTCAACGCAGCGAGAACGATCCCAACGGGGCCCTGAGCGAGGTTTTTTTGCGGACGGCCTTCCAGGTACACCCCTATGGCCGTCCCCTGATTGGGAGCCGCGAAGAGATCCAGGGCTACCGGGTTGATAGGGCCATGGAGTTCTGGAAGACCCACTACCACCCCAACCGGGCGGTGCTGGTCATGGTGGGGGATGTAGAGCCTGAGCGCGACATTCAGCTGGTGCGCCGCTACATGGGTGCGATTCCCAGGGGCCCTGCACGCCCCAGCCTGAACATCCCCGCCGAGCCGCCCCAGAGCGCCGAGCGGCGGGCGACGCTTGAGTACAATGCCCAGCCCAGCCTGCTCATCGGCTTTCACAAGCCCACCTACCCCAACCGAGACGCCTACGTGATGGACATGATTGACTCCATCCTGACCGAGGGGCGCACCAGCCGCCTGTTCCGCCGTCTGGTGATTCAGGAACAAGCTGCATTGAACGTCAGCGCCAGCTCGGCCTCGCCGGGCTTCCGCTATCCCAACATGTTCACCCTCTCGGCCCAGCCCCGCGCCCCCCGCACTACCGCGGACCTCGAGCGCCTCATCTACGAGGAGCTGGAGCGCCTCAAAAACGAGCCCGTAAGCCCGCAGGAACTGCAAAAGGTGCGCAACCAGACCCGCGCCGCCTACCTTCGGGTGCTCCAGGGCGGGCCCGGCCTGGCCCAGACGCTGGCCTTCTACGAGCTCTTTTTCGGCGGCTACCAGCGCATTTTTGAAGAAGAGGCCATCTACAACGCCATCACCGCCGAGGAAATTCAGCAAGCTGCCCGCAAATACTTCACGCCTCAGAACCGCACTGTAGCCACCCTGGTCACCCGAGGAGGAAGCCGATGAGAGCCCTGTGGATGTTCTTTGTGGCCCTGCTGGCCTCGCTGGCCCTGGGCCAGGGCGTACCCGCCGACTGGCCCGACCCCTTCAAGCTCCAGTTCCAGCGCTTGCAGCCTGCCGCCATTCAGCCCACCCGGGTACAGCTTTCCAATGGCCTGACGGTGCTGCTCATCGAAGACCGTAGCCTGCCTTTCGTGACCGGGCGCGTTTACCTGCGGGCCGGGGCCATTTATGAGCCCGCCGACAAGGTGGGCATGAGCGGCATCTTCGCCAGTGTGATGCGAACCGGCGGCGCGGGCAACCGCAGCGCCGACCAGATTGACGAAACCCTGGAGACCCTGGCCGCCTCGGTGAGCGTCAACACCGACAACCTTTTTACCTCGGTGGCCTTCAATACCCTGACCGAAAACCTGGATGCGGTGCTGGAAATTTGGGCCGATGTGCTGATCCGGCCCCGCTTCGCCCAGGATCGGCTTATCGAACTGGCGCCGGTCACCCACCACCACAATCACAAACTGCTCCGGGCGCACGTACTGCTGCATGACCTGCTGCAAATCGGCGGGGGTGGCGGCCTGAATCTGGCGAACGTACTGTTCGTAGTAGTCGGCGGGCAGGCCCAGCATCTGGGTGCGGGCGATGCGCTCGGCCACCGCCTGACGCGAGGTGAAGCGGAAGACC
>CAZIXH010000079.1:0-3952 GCA_964543055.1 uncultured bacterium | reverse complement strand
CCAGCAAAGGCCCGGCCCCCAGCACCGCCAGAAAGGGCCCGCTGATGCTGCGCCCGCCCTCGTAGGTGAAGTCGGCAAAGAGGCTCACCAGCCCCAGGCCCACCACCAGCCGCCAGGCTGTCTGGGTGTTGGTTTTCATGCAACCTCCCGCAACCATAGCCAGCCTGCCTCCTGCTGCCAGTAGCCAAGCCACTCCCCCCAGTCGGCCAGGGCCTGGGCCGTCTGCTCGGCGTGGGGGCCCGTCACCAGGTCGGCCAGGGCTACGAGCGAGAGCCGCCCACCGGCCCGCCGCAGACGGGCCCGCACCGTTACCAGGGGAAGCCCACCCAGCACACCATCGAAGGTTGGAGGTCGCACCTCGGGCCGCGCCACCCAGGCGCAGCCCAGGGGGGTGGGCACCAGGGCCAGGCCGCTCTGGGTCACCAGGCCCAGCCGCTCGGCCAGCTCGAGGGTCTCCAGGGGCTGGTCTACGGTCGCCCGCAAGACCGGGGCGGCCTCCTCTAGCGGGGCCTCGCGCACCTCGCAGAGCCAGGCCACCACCCGGTAGAGGTCGGCAGGCCCTGCCAGAAACCTGAGTTGTGGTTGCATACCTCTCCTCCTAGAGCCGGGCCTCGAGGTAGAGCCGGCGCAGCTCGTGACGCACACGCTCCTCCAGCGGCAGGCGTTCCAGTGCGGCCAGCAACGGGGTGCGGTCATACTCCAGGCGACACAGGCGCACCTCACCGTCCTCCCAGAGGGCAAAGGCCGTACGGGGATCGCCGTCCAGGGGCTGCCCCACCGAACCAGGGTTGATCACCATCAGCTCCCCTACCCGGCGTACCAGGGGCAGGTGGGTATGGCCGACCAGCAAGAGATCGGCCTTCACCCCAGCGCATAGCGCGGCCAGCAAGGGCCCGTCCGCGTCGGGGCGCAGGCGGTAGTCGTAGAGGGGGTCGACTGGGGTAGCGTGCACCATGGCCACCCGAACGCCCGGTATCTCCCAGGTGAGCTGCACCGGCAGGCTGCGCAGGAGGGCCATCTGGGAAACGGTGAGTCGCTGGCGGGTCCATTCGGCCAGCGTCCGGGCCAGCATGGCTTTGGCCGGGGCGGCTTTGGGGTCTTGCCGAAAGGCCACTGCCTGGTCGTGGTTGCCCCGCACCGCCACCGCACGACGGCTGGTCAGCCAGTCCAGCACCGCGCCGGGCGCGGGCCCGTAGTTCACCATATCGCCGGCCACCAGTACCGCGTCCACCGGCCCCACCCTCCGCTCTATGGCCTCCAGGGCCCAGGGGTTGGCGTGGATATCGCTCAGCAACAAGAGCCTCATGACCGCTCCCTGGGCAGGTAACGAATTACCTCTACCTTTTCCATGGTGATGAGCCCCTCCTGCACCATCTGATCCAGCACCGGCAGGAACTCGCGGATTTTCTCCTCGGTGTCCACAATCTCCACCAGCACCGGCAGGTCTTCGGCGAGCTGAAGAATTTTGCTACTGTGGATGCGTGAGTGGGCCCCATATCCCTCAAAACCTTTGAACACGCTCACCCCCGCCAGCCCGAAGCGCCGGGCCTCGAGCACAATTGCTTCGTGCAGCAGCTTGCCGTGCCAGTGGTCGGCCTCACCGATGAATATTCGGAGTAGCTTGGCTTCACCTTGCAGTTTCATGCAGACCTCCCCCTAGACCACCATCCGTCCTCCCAGGCTGTAGCCCAACCAGACCATCAGAAGACCCAGCAGCAGGCTCAGTTGGGTATAGAGCAGCCACAAGACCCACTGACGGGCCTGTACCAACCCGAGGGCTTCCCAGCTCAGGGTGGAAAAGGTGGTGAAGCCCCCACAAAAGCCCATAGCCAGGAGAAAACGGCCCTCCTGCGAAACCACGCCCTCGGCAGAGAGCCGCAGCACCAGGCCAATCAAAAAGCTGCCGAGCAGGTTAACGGTCAGGGTACTCCAGGGAAAACCGCTGCCCAGGCCACTCTGAATCAGGCCACCCAGACCGTAGCGGAACACTGAGCCCACCGCACCCCCCAGAAAGATGAGCAGATAGCGGTTGGAGAAAAAACTCTGCCAGAAGCCCATCCCAGCCCTCACTGCACCACCATCACCGGACAGGGCGCATAGCGCAGCACCCGTTCCGAGACCGAACCCAGCATCCAGCGCTGCACCGGCGTGAGCCCGCGCCGCCCCAGCACCACCAGGTCGGCTCCGCACTCCTCGGCATAGCGCATCAGTACCTCGGCAGGGTGCCCCACCCGGCGGTGCAGGTGTAGCTCTACCCCGTGTTTGTGGGCGGCGGCCCGAGCCCAGCTAAAGGCCTCGCTGAGGGCGGCCTGGGCCTGGTTCAGGGCTCCTTCCACCTCGCCCTCGAGCTCGGCAAACTCCGGGGGCCGCACCACCGCCACCGCATGCACTTCCCCTTGAAAAGCCCGGGCCAGCTCGAGGGCCTCCAGCAGGGCCTTGCGCGAGGATTCCGAGCCGTCAAACCCCACCACGATTTGCCTGAACATCCTCCACCTCCGTCAAAATGTTCTCGATTCGCCCTAGACCCCGCTCGAGCAACGACAGCCGAACCTCCAAAAAGCCCGCCACCTGCGGTTTGAGCGGCCCGTAGCTGCTCAGATGGGCCGGGCGTAGCTCCTCGAGGTTGGCCCAGTGGGCCGAAAGACCCGCCCAGATCAAATCAAACCGGTCGTGCCGAACCGGCTCCAGGACCAGCAAGCGGGCCAGTTCGCCCACCTGCCCCCGCAGCGCCTCCGCCACCTTCACGATGCTCTCCGCTCGCTCGTGGCTTTGCAGGGCGTTGGTCTCCTGGTACAGGTGCCCCACCAGGGGCTCCTCGGTCAGGGCACGCTCGAGCCGCAGCAGGTACTCCTCCAACTCGGCCAGGGCCAGCGAGAGCACCCGGCAGTGGTTCTCGGTCAGCCTCACGCTGCTACCTCCTGGCTGGACTTGGGCACCTGCTCCAGGTGCCGCCTCGGCAGGAAGAAGCGGTTGGCCAGCCAGGTAGGCACCACCGCGCTGGCGATCACCGCTGCGACCAGGTAGGAGTACTGCGCCGCGCTGATGATGCCGTGGCTCAGGCCATACAGGGCGCTAATGGTGCCGAAGGTCAGCCCGGTGCTCATCAAGAGGGTGGTGTACATGGACTCCCCCTGCGGGTAGCGGTAGCGGTGGGTCACCGGAAAAACGCCCACGAACTTGGTGAGCATCTTGCCCAACAGCAGCACCGCAAAAACCCCAAAGCCACTCACCAGCGCCGGTATCTGCACCAGCGAACCGGCCCGGATGAAGTAGAAGGGGGTCAGGAAACCGAAGGTAAGGGTACGCAAGCGACGCACCAGGGCGTGATCCTTGCCCACCGTACCGGCCAGCACCATGCCCACCAGATAGGCCGGTAGCACCGCCTCGGAGCCACTCCAGACCGCCAGTCCCCCCAGCACAAACAGAGCAAAGAGCAGAAACTTGGCCTCGAGTTCGCTGGTACGCCCCCCATACTTTTGGAAGAAGGGCCCGGTAACCTTCAAAAGTACAAACAGCCCCCCTGCCAGGCCCAGGGCAAAGAGCAGGGTACGCAGGCCAAACGGCGCAAAGAGCAGCCCCAGTGCCACCACCGTAGCCAGGTCGTTCACAAAGCAGGCCGCCAGGATAAGTTTGCCGTAGGCGGTTTTGTTGAGGCCCAGCTCGAGCATGACCGCATACACCACCGCCACGCTGGTAGTGGAGAGGGCCACCCCGGCCAGCCAGGCCGGCTGTGCGTACCACCCCAGGAAGTAATGGGCGATGGCCGCCACCCCCAGGAAGGGGGCCAGAAAAGCAGCCAGACCCAGCACGGTGGCCTCCTTCCAGCTTTTGCGAAAGGCTTCGGGCTCGAGCTCGGCCCCGGCCAGAAAGGTCAGCACGATGCTTCCTACCCCGGCCAGAAAAACAATCCAGCCCTGCTCGGCCCCCAGCACTTTGGGCCCCAGGGCTGCCC
>CAZIXH010000078.1:0-4388 GCA_964543055.1 uncultured bacterium | reverse complement strand
CCCTCCGGCTGTCGGGCGGAACGAAGCGGCTGGTGGCCCTGGGGCGGGCTCTGGCGGCCAGGCCGCGTTTGCTGCTGCTAGATGCGCCTTACTCGGCGCTTGACCCGGGGCTGCGCGAGGAACTGCGCCTCGAGGTGGCCTCGCTCCTGCGGGCCGAACACGTGAGCGCCCTCCATGTTACCCACGACCCCGACGAGGCCCTGGCGGTAGCCGACCGGGTGGCGGTGATGGACGGCGGGCGCATCGTGCAGGTGGACACCCCTGCCCAGGTGTATGCCCAGCCCCAAACCCTCGCGGCAGCGCGGGCTTTCGGGCGTCTGAACCTGCTCCCTGTGGAGGTACAGGGCGGGCAGGTCAGACTGAACAGCCTGGCCTGGGCCGTACAGGGTGTGGAAAGCGGGCCGGGCCTGCTGTCCTTCCGCTACGAAGACGTGGCCCCGGCACCAGAAGGGCTGCCCGCAAAGGTACTGGCAGTTTATGGCGGGCGGGGCGAACGGCTGTGCCGGGTGAACCTGGGGGTAGGGGAAGCGGTGGTGAAGCTGGAGGCGGGGCTTGGGGAGCAGGTTCGACTCGCTCCCAGAGGTAGGCTGCGGGTATTCCCTGGTACACAGTCGGATTGAGGCCCGGTTACATAGGCTCGCCAGCGCCCTGGAAGGTCATCTTGTGTCATTCCAAACAGAGCAAAGCGAGGCGAGGAAGCTGATGCGCGGTCGTCCCTTCCATGCACTATCCCTTTTCAGTGTAAGGTTCCTCGTCGGCTACGCCGCCTCGGAGTGACGGGTGTATTGGTTGCTGGATTCGACAATTCTTGTGCCATTGACGCAGCCGTTATGAGTAATAAGAACTCCGCATGATTTGATCTGCTAAGGTAGGTTCATGCAACTGACAAAACACCAACGCCGCCCCAGGCTGGAACTCGAGAACCCTCCCCGAACCGACAACCTCCACCCCCTCTATCGGGATACAGAAGACTCTTTTGAGCAAAGCCAGGGGATGCTAATGGATTAAATCGGAATGATTTCTTATAACTTCATATCAAACGCCCAAGCGCTCGAGCTCGTAGGGTAGCATCTTCTGCCACCAGGGCCAGTCGTGATCCACATCGTGGCCCCAGTAGTCGAAGGTGGCGTACACACCCTTTTCGTGTAGCAGGGCTTGCATCTCGCGCGTGTCGCGGATACACTCCTCCTCCCAGCGCCCCTGCCCCACCGCAAACACAATCTTGTTGCGCCGGTAGGCGTTGAGCTTGTCCTCGTCGGTCAGGTTGCGCAAGTACCACAGGGGCGAGTTGAAGTAGGCATCCATGCCCCCTTCGTCGCCCACAAAGCCCCCCACCTGATACAGCCCCGATAAAGCAATCAGGCCATCGAACACCTCGGGGTATTTGAAGAAGAAGTTGGCCGAATGAAACGCCCCCATGCTGCACCCCGTGACCCACATGGTCGGAAGGCCGGTGTTCTTCTGCACGAAGGGTACCACCTCCTGCATGATGTAGGCATCGTAGTCGTTATGGCGGCGGGCCCGTTCCCAGGGGGGGATGCTCTTGTTGGTCCAGCTCTGAAAGTCTATGCCATCCACACAAAAAAACTTGACCCGCCCCGCCTCGATCATGGGCGCAAGGGCCTGGGCCATCCCGGCGTGGCCTTCCCAGTCGTACCAGCGTCCGTTCTGGGCCGGGAATACAATAATCGGCTGGCCATAATGGCCGTAGAGCTTTAGCTCCATATCCTGCCCCAGGGCGGGGCTGTACCACTTGTGATATTCGGTGTACATATTCACCTCGTCGAGAGTCCAGCGCTCAGGGTCAAGAGCTATTTGGATTTAGCACTTGACCCTCGACACTCGACTCTAGGCTCTTTCCTGAATGGCCTGGGCTGCCTGGAGCAGGGTAGACAGGTCGGGGTGGCGCAGAATGTAGCCATAGTTGCCAATGGCCCCTGCAAAAATGCCGCTGATGCGCTCGTGGTGAGCTACCAGGGGGCCAAACTCGGCCATCACCTGCTCGTGCGAACGCTTGTACTGGATGTGGTCTTTGCGGCCCACATAGGTACAGAAATAGGGGTGTTTGGCCTGCTGGCTCACGCTGCCGTACGTGAGCACGTTCACCCACTCACGGAAAATGTCTATGTCGTTGGCGTAGTTGAACATGTCTATCGAGAGACCCCCAGGCGGGCGCATGTTCACTTCCAGGGCCACCAAAGAGCCTTCGTCTAAGCGGAAGAACTCGAAGTGGAAGAAGCGCTCCACCACGTTGAAGGCCTTGGCTACCTTACGACCAGCCTCGCGCAGGTCTTCGGGGATTTCCCGCACCATGTAGTAATAGATGTCGGTGTCCTCGTTGACCACATCCATCACGCCTTTGGAGTACTCGAGCGAACTGTCGAACACCACATTGCCTTTGATATCGGTCAGGCCGTCGTAGGTAATGATCCGGCCCGGAATAAACTCCTCCATGATGTAGTCCACCGGGGGCTTGGTGGCAATGTAGTCCATCAACTCGGCATCGTTGGTAATTTTGTAGGTTTTGGCCGCCCCAACCCCAATATCGGGCTTGGCCACCACCGGGTAGCCCACCTCCTCCACAAAGTCCTGGGCTTCTACCGCCGTGCGGCAGACCTTACCCCGCGCGACCCGCAACCCGGCTTGCTGGAAGTACTGTTTCATCACCGACTTGCGCTTGACCCGATCCATGTCGGCAGGGCGGAGGCCAAAAATGTTGAAGTCCTCGCGCAGCATGGCCTCGGTCTCGAGCCAGTACTCACTCATGGAGTCGAGGCGCTCGAGCTTGCCGTATTTGTGGGTGAAGTAGCCCAGCGCCCGCACCAGCTCGTCGTAGTTATGCATGTCGGAAACTTTGTAATACTCGGTCAGGGCGTTCTTCAGTTCGGGGCGGAGCTGGTCATACTCGGCATCAGCCAACCCCAGCACGGTATGTCCGGCCTCGCGCAGACGCACGCAAAAAGGCCAGAAGTTTGGCGGAAAATGGGGAGAGAGAAAAACGACATTCATGCCTACCTCCGGGAGTTTGCTCCACAGTATTCCCAACCGGAGGCCACAATTCAAGCCAAGCAGGTAGTCAATGGTCTATAGTCCATGGTCAATGGCCAGTGGTCAGAGAGCCCTACTGTGGCTAGTGGTCTGTTAACAAAGTATTTTAGATGCCTTCAATGAACCCAATTTCTGCACTTGACTGCATGTTGTCATATAAAGGGAAAGCCCCGAAAGGGGTGGAAAATAAAGAGGAGGAGAGACGAAGTCGTCAAAGGCCAGAAGCCACTCGCAATGCAACCCGTCCCTCCTCTTTATGCTTTGTGGAGCCCCGCTAAAACTGGTACGGCCAAGGGTCTGAGGACTCCAAGAGCCACCTTAACCGATATGACAGGGCCAAGCAAAGAGGTCTAAGGTTTGGAGGCTTGGAATGAAGAGAAGCAGCGAGCAGCAGGGAAAGGAGCAGCAGGGAAGACTGTTGGGGATGGGGATAGATGTGAGCAAGGGGAGCTTGGCAGTAGCCATGAGGTATCTCAAGTTACGCAAGACTCAAGCAGCCGTGTCCAGGAAGGCATAGAGGTCACTTCTATCCAGGGTCAACTTGCGAGCAATGAGCCTGCGACGCAGTACATAAACACCAGAACGGGTCTGTACTTTGAGCCTTTGAAGGTAGAGGTAGGCCAGCAGACCAAAGGTCAGATGCTGGGTGTAGGTCTTGATCTGGCGTTGCTGCACCCCCTGCCAGCCACACGCTTGCTTGAGGATGCGAAAGACCTCCTCAATCGCAGCACGGATGCTGTAGAGCTTCCTGACCCCCCTCCACTCCAGGCTGGGGTCGCTCGTGGCATAAAACTTCCTACCTCTGCGATAGACCCTGACCTCGATGCCTCCCCTGAGCCTGCCCCCCGTCTGCCAGTGGGGGTGACGATAGCGGGTTTGCAGGGGCCGGCCATCCAGATAGCGGTTCCTCCGGAGTCGGGTCACAAACTGCCAACCCAGACCAAGCACCGTCTTCAAGACCCTCTGGCTGGCATACCAGGCATCGAACAGGAGGTACCGGGGGGTCAGGCCCCAGGCTTTGGCTTGCTCCAGGAGCAGGATAGCCAGGTCGTGTTTGCTTTTCCCCTGCCCATAGGGCAGGAAGGCTAGGGGGAGGGTTCTCTTACCATCACTCCAGCACAGCAACACCACGCTCAAACCCAGGAGGAACCCCCCCGTTTTGGTGTCCAGCAGTTTACGGATGCCTTCCAGCCCGAGGGTGTGCTTTTCCAGGATGGTGTCATCCAGGATCAAATAACCGCCCTCCAGCTTCAACTTGTGCACCAAGTCCTTGTACAACGAACCCACATCACTGCTTTTGAGGGTTCGTTGGAACCAATCGTGGGAGATTGATTCGGCAT